>CALWBJ010000111.1 GCA_944376035.1 uncultured Clostridia bacterium
GTTATGTCAATACCCATTTTTAAAGTTTGTTATTTTTATTTTAATATCGTTAAATAAAACTAAACTTAAAACTATAATAAAAAAGTTAAAAATTTTTATTTTTAAAATATCTTTAATACTTTAATATATGAAAATTTTTTATTGGATTTTAACTTTGGATAATTTTCAATATATTCGATAAGAATATTTTTTAAAATAATTATACGCGGTCGCGAAAATAATTTTCGCGACCGCGTAATCTTTATATAATGTCCGAAGTTAAACTTAAACAAAAGCCTAAATTAAATACAAACAATTTAACTATAAATAAAATTTCCCCCGATAAAAATTTATCTTAAATTTCATGCTGTCAATATAAAATTTTATCAAAATCGGGCGGAACAAACCGGAAACTGAAATTATTATAAGCGTTCTGTTCTTTTTTAAATTGCTCGGGAGATGTTCCGAATGCTTTTCTGAAATTATTTATAAAAGATTGCTGCGATGCGTAACCGACGTCTTTTGCTATTTCCGTTATCGCGAAATTAGTTCTCAATATCATATTTCTTGCACGGGACATTCTTATTCTTGTAATGAATTCGTGCACCGAGCATTGAATATCGTCCTGAAAAAGTTTCTGTAAATATGCTTCGCTTACGCTGGAATACTTCGCCAATTCTTTTACGGATAAATCGGGATCGGAAAAATACATGTTTATATATGAAAGCGCCTTTCTAAGATAGAAGTTTTTGTCCGCGCACTCTGTCTTATTCTGAAAGCATTTCAGAACTTCTATAAAAAAAGACATAAATTCAAAATCAAGAGCCACGTAATCCAATAAATATATTTCGTTTTCGGTAAAGTACTGTTTGATTTTATTTAAAGAGTATCTTACATTCTGCGAATCTATCAGAATCATGACTTCTTTGAAACTTTTAAAAAAATCGTCCGTAACCGAAAGTTGACTGAAATGCTCGCTTTCGGATATATAATCTTCTATACCTTTATTGCGTCCTACAAACTCTACGTCAATTTTAACCGTTTTATCTTTGCACAACACAGAATGGGTACAGCCGGGTTTTATAAGGGCAAATTGCTTCGGATTCACCGTTCTTATGAGAGTTTTTCCGGTCTCTTTCGAAATATATTTTATTTTGGCATTCCCCTCTACTACATAGACTATTTCTAATCTTTCATGACTATGTTCTTTTGGGGCAGTATTTTTTTATCTTTATTGACGCTCTTTTTGTCATAGGTTTCGCATGAAAAAGAATACAACATTATTTCCTGCATAACACCCTCCGGTTTCACAAAAAAACATCATTCTCCTACCGAGAAAAGTTGCTCTCCTATATTAAGAATATGGTCTCCTATACGCTCAAAATCGGTAAGCATTTCCGAATAAAGAACGCATGCCTCATCCGAGCACTGACCGTTTTGCAGCCTGTTTATCTGATTTTGTCTGCACGAAGCGGTCATATCGTCTATTTGCTGCTCCGCGTCTTTAATTTCTTCAAGTTTTTCAGAGGAAATTCCTTTAAGACCTTCCAGCAATCCGAATGATTCGGTCGCAAGTTTTTTCATTGATTGTATTTCCGATTTTGCATGCTCGGAAAAAGAAGTTTTTTTACTTTCCAAAAGTTTGGTATATTCGCAGATATTCATCGCGTGGTCGCTTATTCTTTCCAGATCGCCGGAAATTTTAAAATAAGACGTAACCGACATACAATCTCTCGGATTACTTTCATAAGCCAGAACTTTGGAAATATACATTGAAATTTCTTTGTTCAGATAATCCACGTATTCTTCGTTTTCAGAGACCTGTTTGAGCCTTTTGGAATTACCCTCTATCAGTGCATCAAAACTGTTTTCAAGGTTTTCGCCTACTTTTTTAGCCATACGTCCCAGTTCGTTTACTATTCCGTTTATCGCAATGACGGCGTTACCCATCTGATATTCGGCAGAGGACTTTATGGGCTTTATGTATTTAAGAGTCAGCCCTTCCGCACTTTCAGCCGCGCGTTCGGGAAGTATTTTCACCGCGAGTTTAGCAAGTAAGCCGCCGAAGGGTAATAATAATATTGTCGTTGCGATATTGAAAAAAGTATGCAGGTTGGCTATCTGCATTGCACCGTTTCCGGGATAGAGCGATTCTATAAACCCGGTAAGCGGCGTTAACAGACATACAATGGTAAATACAATAGTTCCTATTATATTGAAAAGCAAGTGAATTATTGTAGTTCTTTTTGCATTTCTGCTCATACCTATCGAGGCGAGAACAGCGGTAATACAAGTACCTATATTCATTCCGAAAAGAACGTAGGCAGCGTCGGAAATACCTATAAGCCCGCTCATTGAAAGCGCCTGCAAAATTCCTACCGAAGCCGAGGACGACTGTATTATTGCAGTGAAAATCGCGCCTGCAAGAATTCCGATCAACGGATTAGAAAAACTTGTCATCAGATTGATGAATGTTTCGGAATCCTTTAAAGGGCTCATCGCCGAACTCATCATGTCCATACCGATAAAAAGTATACCCAGTCCCGCAAGAATCTGACCGCAATGCTGCAAAGTGGGTCTTTTTACGAAAACTACCGCCGCAACGCCGATAAACGCAAGAAGCGGCGCAATCATTCCTACGTCAAGCGCTATTAAAAGACCTGTTACGGTTGTACCTATATTAGCGCCCATAATGAGCCATACCGCTTGTTTAAGAGTAAGCATTTTGGAGTTTACGAACCCCACCACCATAACCGTCGTTGCCGAAGAAGACTGTATAACCGCAGTTACGCCCGCGCCGACTCCCACTCCGACAAATCTGTTCGACGTCAGTTTTTCGAGAACTTTTTTCATCTTATTGCCTGCTGCCGCTTCAAGTCCCGAACTCATCATCTGCATACCGTATAAAAATAACGCCAAACCGCCCAGCAAAGTTAATACAAGTGTAAAATCCATCTTAATCCTTTTTTCCTTTTGTCATTGAATCCATACCATAAACATACGGTATCAGACATGCGGCAAAAATCCCGAAAAAAGCCTGGCAAAATTTATTAAAATATTAAAAAGCCTGTCGCCGTAATCGCTCTGCCACGTAAACTTCTGACAACGTATAATTTCAATTTTTAACTGCCGAAAACATAAAACGGCTCAGCCCGCGCATTCAGCGAGGCTGAGTCGTTTTATGTTTATGCTCTGATTTCTTTAATTTCAAATGATTTCTTTATAAGCGCCTTACCTTCGGCAAGATTTTTTATTTCTCCCGCCGCAATAAACTGTGCAAGAAGATTTCCCGTCGCAGTGGCCTCGACAGGTCCCGCTATTACAGGCTTATTTGTCCATTTTGCAGTAAGTTTATTAAGCATTCCATTCTGACAACCGCCTCCGACGATGTTGACCGCGGAAAATCTCTTAGATGTTATCTTTTCAATATCTTTTACCGTATCGCAGTAACTTTTTGCAAGGCTCTGATAAACGCAAAGCGCTATTTCTCCGACCGATTCGGGCACCTTCTGGTTTGTCTCTCTGCAATAATCTTTTATAGCGTCTATCATACTTTTGGGTGCAAAAAATCTCAGGTCGTTAACGTCAACAATACTTTCGAAGCCTTCCGCTTTTTCGGCAAGTTCGGCAAAATCGACAAAACTGTATTTATCCCGGTATTCCTTTTTAACGCACTGTATCATCCAAAGTCCCATTATGTTTTTCAAAAAACGTATACTCTTATTGTATCCGCCTTCATTGGTGAATCCCGCTATACGCGCATTTTCTCCCGTATTCTCGTCGGCAATTTCCACCCCCATAAGCGACCATGTTCCGCTCGATATGTAAAGAGGCATATCCTCAGACGGCACAGCCATGACGGCAGACGCGGTATCGTGCGTTGCGGGAACGCATACTTTTGCGTCAAATCCCACCCGTTCGCGTATTTCAGGCAACAAGTTGCCTATCGTTGTTCCGGGCAATGAAAGTTTACCGAAAAGTTCTTTCGGATAGCCGAGTTTCTCTATGATTTCATAATCCCAATCACGGGTTGATGCATTGATAAGACCGGTTGTGGACGCCTCGGTGTATTCGTTGCTTTTGACGCCTGTAAGTAAAAAATGAAGGTAATCGGGCATCATAAGCATAGACTTGGCTTTTTCAAGTTTTCCTGAAAGTTTATCGCTGTACAGTTGATAAACGGTATTGAAAACCTGTTTCTGAATACCGGTCCGGGAATACAATTTTTCTTCATTTATAATTTCATGAACCTTATCGATAACTTTTAAAGTCCTTTCGTCACGGTAAGAATAAATTTCATCTATAAGATTGTCGTCTTTATCGAGCAACGCGTAGTCTACTCCCCATGTATCGATTCCGATACTTTGCGGAATTTTTCCGAGTTCGCCGCACTTTTTTATTCCCGCGACAATATTTTCAAACAGAGATTCATGGTCCCATACCAACTTATTGCCTTTTTCTGTCGCGCCGTTTTTAAAACGGTAAATTTCTTCAAGAACTATTTTTCCGTTTTCTATGCTGCCGAGAATATGACGGCCGCTCGATGCGCCTATATCTATCGCAAGATAATAATTTTTCATTTTTTCGACTCCTCATATCATTTATACCGATTTTTCGATACCGTTAATAAGATTATACAATATGCGGGCTTTTATTGTCAACGAAAAAGAAGTTACCTTAACTACTCACCAAGACAAAAAATGCTTTAAGTATTTTAGTCCGCCTAAAAAGCGAAAACAATTGAATTTACATAAAAACAAAAAAGAACGCCTGAGCGTTCTTGCGGTTTACTGATTAATATGACATTGTCTGTTTTTTGTATTGTGTATTGTATACTGTATATCAAATATTAAATAAAAAAGTTTAAAAATAAAAAATTACTTTTAACTTTATAATATCTTAAACTCAATATCTAACGACGTCAAGTTCCTGATAAATGTGATTATAATTATGATAATAATCTTTTATATCTGCTAATATGTGCAGATTTTTATAAATAAACTAAAAGCCTTGATTATTTTTCTTTTCTGTTAATACTAAGCATGGAAAACGTTACAAGACCTATATTTACCCCTACGACAAAACCTATAATAAGACCGGACAGCATATTCCACCCCCTTATATTTTATTATACAAAAAGGTTTTTGCCGTTTGACACAGTTTTTATACTTAAAATATGAAAATTTTTTAAATAGTTGTTACTGTAAT
>CALWBJ010000112.1 GCA_944376035.1 uncultured Clostridia bacterium
TTTTTAATTTAAAAGGTTTTTTATTTTTCAGTACCGTCTTCACGGTATATTATCAGACTGTATTCTTCTGATATTTAATCATTATGCTTTGTGGGCTTACTTACCTTAAAAATCGCAAACGGCGCCTTTGAAAATTCAAAGACGCCGTTGCCTTTTTGCAGATTTATCATTTAACTTAATTATTATTATATTATTATTTTATGTTTCAGCCGCACATTATTTCAATTTAAAGATAAGATTTAATGCCCGATGCCCGTTAAAAGATAAAGGCGCCTTTGAAATAATTCCAAAGACGCCGTTGCCTTTTGCTTTTTACAGGCACATTATATAACTTTGATTTTTTATTGTCAACAAATTTTCAGAAGAATTTTTAAAATTTTTTGAAAAAAGATTTTTTTCTTGTTGACAAATATTTTCTAAAAGTGTAGAATGAACACTGTTAATGAGCAAAGGCGTTCATTGGGATAAGGACACAATCCTTGTCCGATGGACGCCTTTTTTTTATTGTTTTTTTCAGGAGAATAATGGTATGAAAAAAGAAGGACAGATAAGAATACCTTCGGGCTGCGCAATTTCCGCGGTTATTTCCAAAGACGGAGAGCGTATGAGCGGAGAAAGCATAACCAACAGCATGCGCCCCATGCACGACCGCTCAAACGGGCTTGGCGGAGGTTTTGCCGCCTACGGAATATATCCCGAGCACAAAGACGAATACGCCTTTCATATTTTCTTTGACGACAACGTAACCCGCGAAACTTGCGAAAGATTTTTAAAAGAAGGTTTTGAGATGGTCAAAGCCGAACTTATCCCCACCCGCAAGATTCCCGAAATTACCGACGAGCCACTGATCTGGCGTTATTTTCTTTCGCCGCTTAAATCGGTACTTGCCTCAATGCAGATAGACGAAAAAGAGTTTGTGGTTCGTACGGTAATGAAAATAAATACAGAAATAAAAGGCGCATACGTATTTTCTTCGGGCAAAAACATGGGCGCTTTCAAAGCGGTCGGATTTCCCGAGGACGTAGGCAGGTTTTACCGCTTGGAAGATTACGGCGCATATATGTGGACGGCGCACGGGCGTTATCCCACAAACACTCCGGGCTGGTGGGGCGGTGCGCACCCCTTTGCGCTACTCGATTATTCGGTTGTTCATAACGGAGAAATTTCATCTTACGACGCAAACAGAAGATTTATAGAAATGTTCGGATATAAATGCAATCTTCAGACGGATACCGAAGTAATAACCTATATCGCCGACTACCTGCTGCGCCGTCAGGAACTTACCCTGGAAGAAACCGCCTGCGTAATCGCCGCGCCGTTCTGGGACACAATCAGAAGAAAGCCGGAAGAAGAAATGAAAAAACTTTCTTATCTTAGAAATGTTTTCTCGGGACTTCTGATAACCGGTCCGTTCTCTATCATACTCGGATTCAAAGGCGGGCTTATGGCGCTCAACGACCGACTGAAATTACGCTCCATGGTCGTAGGAGAAAAAGGCGACAAGGTATTTATAGCGAGCGAAGAAGCGGCGATACGCACAATGCAGCCGGAACTTGACCGCATATACAGCCCCGCAGGCGGTCAGCCGGTAATAGTAAAAGTAAAAGAAGGTATAGTATTATGAGTCAGGATTACATATTCCCGGAATTTGAAATAGTGAGAAATCCCAATCGCTGTATTAACTGCCGCATATGCGAAAAGCAGTGTTCTAACGGCGTTCATTATTTTGACGCCGAGCATAAAATCATGCTCGCCGACGACGATAAATGCGTCAACTGTCAAAGATGCGTTTCTTTCTGTCCGACAAAGGCTTTAAAAATAGTTAAAAACGCCAATGCTTTCAGAGAGAACGGTAACTGGTCGTCTGATACTGTTAAAGAAATATACAAACAGGCTTCGAGCGGCGGCGTGCTTCTATCCTCCATGGGCGCTCCCGGTAAACTGCCCGTTTACTGGGACAGAATTTTAATCAAAGCCTCACAGGTTACCAATCCCTCCATAGACCCGCTCAGAGAGCCTATGGAAACCAGGGTTTTTCTCGGAAAGAAACCTTCAAAAATAATGCGGGACAAAAACGGTAATCTTGTAAACAACCTCTCCCCTCAACTTCAACTGTCAATGCCTGTAATGTTTTCCGCAATGAGTTACGGCTCTATAAGTTACAACGCGCACAAATGTCTTGCCGTCGCCGCAAAAGAACTCGGGATATATTACAACACCGGCGAAGGCGGTCTGCATGAAGATTTTTACGTATACGGAGAAAACACCGTTGTCCAGGTAGCCTCGGGTCGGTTCGGCGTTCATGAAAACTACTTAAACGCGGGCGCGGCAATAGAAATAAAAATGGGTCAGGGTGCAAAACCGGGTATAGGCGGACATCTCCCGGGAACAAAGATTGTCGGCGACGTTTCGCGCACCCGAATGATACCCGAGGGCTCGGACGCCATTTCTCCCGCTCCCCACCACGATATTTACTCGATTGAAGATTTAAGGCAACTCGTTTACTCGCTCAAAGAAGCGACCGACTATAAAAAACCTATAATAGTCAAGGTAGCGGCTGTTCACAACATCGCCGCGATTGCAAGCGGAATCGCAAGAAGCGGAGCGGATATAATCGCAATCGACGGTTTCAGAGGCGGTACGGGCGCTGCGCCTACGAGAATACGCGATAACGTAGGCATACCCATTGAACTGGCTCTCGCAGTGGTTGACCAGAGACTGCGCGAAGAAGGTATAAGAAACGACGTGTCCCTTATAGTCGGCGGCAGTATACGCTCGGCTGCCGATGTGGTTAAAGCGGTTGCGCTCGGCGCAGACGCATGCTACATAGCGACCGCTGCCCTGCTCGCGCTCGGGTGTCATCTTTGCAGAAGTTGCCAGACGGGTAAATGTAACTGGGGTATAGCCACTCAGCGTCCCGAACTCGTAGAAAGACTCGACCCCGAAACGGGAAGCCGCAGACTTATAAATCTTTTAACTGCATGGAAACACGAAATCAAAGAACTGATGGGCGGAATGGGTATTAATTCAATAGAAGCGCTCAAAGGTAACAGACTCATGCTCCGCGGTATCGGACTTACCGAAAAAGAACTTGAAATACTCGGAATTTCTCACGCGGGTGAATAATTTTAATAAAAAAGTCAGGCTTTTAATAAGAATATTGACGCAGAAAATAAAACTTTTAAAAAATTTTTCGTCTGTATTTAAACATATATTAAAAACGAAATTAAATTTATATTAATCAGATATATAATTATAAACTGAATTGTACATATAAATTTAAAAAATTTTATATAAAAATTTAAAAAATATAGCAATTTTATCGGGAGAAGTGTTATAATGAAAACAATAAACGCAAAAAATTCCGAATACAGAGAATTAAACAGGCTAATCAGGGACTGTAACGATAACTGTACGCTTAAAGATTGTCTCGGGCAGAGATTTATAGGCGCGGGTATGAGCGACAGAAATATTACCGTAGAAGGTACGCCCGGAAACGCGCTCGGAGCATATCTTAATAACGCGAATATTACTGTAAAAGGTAACGCTCAGGACGCCGTGGGCGACACTATGAATGACGGCAGGATAACTATTTACGGCAATATCGGCGACGCGGCGGGTTACGCCATGCGAGGCGGAGAAATTTATATCAAAGGCAATGCGGGTTACAGAGCGGGTATTCACATGAAAGAATACAAAGACAAAGTACCCGTAATAGTCATAGGCGGCAAAGCGGGAAGTTTCTTAGGCGAATATCAGGCGGGCGGAATTATTATAGTTCTGGGAATAGGTATATCCGATTCCCAAATTGTCGGCAACTTTCCCTGTACCGGTATGCACGGCGGGAAAATGCTGCTCCGCTCGGATTGCAAAAATGTGATATTCCCCAAAAACGTAAATACGGTTCACTTATCGGGAGAACAACTTAACGGACTTTCCGTATATATATCAGAATTCTGTAAATTATTCGGTTACGACTTTAAAACTATCATAAATTCCGACTTCACGCTCATCACACCCGACAGTAAGAATCCCTACAAACAGATGTATGTCATGAATTAAAAGGAAGGTAAGAAAATGAATTATTCCAAGCAGGAAGTAATGCAGTTTATAAGGGAAGAAGATGTAAAATTCATACGTCTGGCGTTCTGCGACCTCTTCGGAGCGCAAAAAAACATATCGATAATGCCAAACGAAATGGCTCGCGCATTTGAATACGGAATAGCGATTGACGCCTCTGCCATAGAGGGGTTCGGGGACGAAACTCACTCGGACTTATTCCTGCACCCCGATCCTTCCACACTGGTGGTATTACCTTGGCGTCCCGAACACGGACGGGTAGTCCGTATGTACTGCGATATTACTTATCCCGACGGCAGACCTTTTGAAGGAGATACCAGAAAAATTCTTCAGAATGCCGTAAAAGAAGCCGAGGAATCGGGCTACCGCTTTCAGTTCGGCGCGAAAATGGAATTTTACCTTTTTAAACTCGACGAGAACGGAAATCCCACAAAGGAACCTTTTGATAACGCGGGATATATGGATATCGCCCCTGCCGATAAAGGCGAAAATATCCGCCGCGAAATCTGTCTTAATCTGGAACAGATGGGTATTTTACCGGAAAGTTCTCACCACGAAAAAGGTCCCGGCCAGAACGAAATAGACTTCCGCTATTCATCTCCTCTCGAAGCGGCGGACAACGCTATGAACTTCCGTTCTGCCGTTCAGGCAATAGTCAGCCGTAACGGCGTAGCCGCCGATTTTTCCCCTAAACCCCTTGATGATGCACCCGGCAACGGTTTCCATATAAACTTTTCCGTAAAATCCTTATCGGAAGAAGACGTTATGCCCGAGACTATCGCCGGTATCCTTTCCTATGTCAGGGACATGACGGTATTTTTAAACCCTTGCGAGAAATCCTATCAGCGGCTCGGTAACGACAAGGCTCCGTCCTATCTGTCGTGGTCAAACGAAAACCGCTCTCAACTGATAAGAATCCCCGCGGCGGTCGGCGAATATAAACGCGCGGAACTGCGTTCTCCCGACCCGCTTGCAAATCCATATATCGCTTATGCGCTTATAATTTATGCCGCCCTTGACGGAATAAAAAGAAAAAGAAAACTTCCTAAGCCCACAAATATAAACCTTTATACTGCGGACAAAAATACACTCGAAAAATATAAAAGACTCCCGATGTCTTTAAATGAAGCCGCGCGAACGGCGTCGGAGAGTAACTTCATCAGAAAACATCTGCCTTCGCTTGTAGTTTCGGCATATTGTGATAAAATAAATCAGTAAGCGGGGAGTTAATAAATGCCTTTAACCGAACACATATACAGCGTTCTCGTAGTTTCCGCAACCGAGAAATTTGCCGAAGGAGTTTGGTCGCTGCTTCCCGAATCGACATACTCGCCCGTCCATCGCGCCGCAAGCGTCAACGAGGCGCAAAGAAAATTTCTCGAACGCTCTTACGATATCGTTATTATCAATACCCCTTTGCCCGATGATTTCGGAGTCAGACTCGCGATCGGCGCGTCTTCAGCAAAAACTTCGGTAGTTTTACTTTTTATACGTAACGAGATTTATCAGAACGTCTATGAAAAGGTTTGCGACTACGGAGTTTTTACCATGCGAAAACCTGCTTCGCCGCAAACAATAAGCCTCGCTCTCGACTGGCTTAAAACCACTAACGAACGGTTAAGGAGAATGGAAAGAAAATCCATGACTCTGCAAGAAAAAATGGAAGAAATAAAACTCGTTAACAGAGCAAAATGGACTTTGATAAATTCATGTAATATGACCGAAACGGAAGCCCACCGTTATATTGAAAAACAAGCGATGGACAAATGCGTTACCAAACGCGAAATAGCAGAAAATATTATAAACCGTTACAAATGAAATCCGACTGCAGGGAATACAATCGGATTTCATTTTTTTATTTGAGATTTTATATTATTATTTTTTCTTTTTACTTTATCTGAAAAATTCTTCTGAAAATTAAATCGTATAAGATTATCAGCCGTTTACTTTTAGTGTAATCGTACTGTCTTTTTCCGAAAAAGTCAGAACACCCGTACCTGCCAAACCGTCAACGTCGCCCGTATATGACGCACCTGAGGAAACCTCTTCCGATATTGTAAGAGTAGTATTGTAATCGTCCTCATTTCCTGCCGTTACTCTCACCCAGTATTCATGCCCGACTACGTAATCTATTTGTATACTGATTATTCCGTTAGTCGCCGTAAGCGTAAAGTCCTTAGATGCGCTGCTTATTACAGACCCGTCGATGTGATTTTTGTCGCAAACCCTTACGGTATATTCCGCGTCGTCCGCACCAACCGAGCCTACGTCCAATTGCAATGTCTCTTTAAAGGTTTCAACTTCAAGCGCGCCGTACTCGCATACGTTTATTTTTATAACCAACCTGCCCTTGTCGGAGGTTACGTTAACGCTTTGAAAATCCATAGTAAGCCAGGTAGAGCCGACTTCAATCTTTTCGGTATCTATTAAAACTTTTGCCTTTACAATCTCGAAATCGTTTATACCCCCTATCCCGAGATCGGCTTTTGAATAACTTTTAACGCTTATTGCCGATACGGGAACTGCGTTTTCATTTGAAGAAAAAATTTCATAATCAACATACGCCATGTATGCGGCGTCTATGAAAGTTATATCCAAGCCCCATCTTTTATCATTAAAATTCAAACCGTTATAAACGGCTTTCTTGGGAACCGTCGTTATGTTATTTGCGTCAAATTGCGCAATTCCGTCTTCTTTTACTTCGGTAACGGTCTCCACCGTAGCGGTAAGAGTAACGTTTTCCGCAGGCATAATGAAAGAATATCCGCCGTCCGCCTCGGTACAGTTGTTGTCGTTGAATTTCACTGAGGTAATAACTTTGTCTGCCGATAACGAACTCGCCGTAACGCTGATAGTCGTCCCTTGTTTCGCACTCGTACTTGAAGGTACGAGCGTGTAATCGTCTGAAACCGTAACGGTTATTGTGTAATTTTTATCTCCGCTTGTCTCGTTTTTGCCGTTTCCGCCGCATCCCGCAAACAAAACCGCTGTCAAAATCATAATGAGCAGCAATAAATTTAATTTATTTCTCATAATACGCTCTTTCCTTTTTCAGGTTTTTTGTATTTTTTATTTATGTGTTTAAAGTTTAACTGATATATGCTATTACATATATATTCCTTTTACGGCGCCGTAAAGTTTTTTATAAACAAGATAAATTTTTTCATACTTTGCGTTAGAATCTTCTGAGTAATCCTGCTTTTTACCGTTAAGAGAGTTCATCGTCTCACACGCAGCGAAAACGTCTTTGAACAATCCGCCCGCTACTGCCGCGAGCACAGCCACGCCTTTCGCTCCGCTTTCGGGATTATCGAGAACAAAAAGTTCTCTGCCGATAACGTCTGAAAGCACACCCGTCCAGAACTTACTTTTAGCACCGCCGCCGCAAACATAAGTTTTATCCGCCTTAATTCCCAGTCCTTTTATCAGTTCGTCGCAATCTTTAATACTGAAACATACTCCTTCTATAAGCGCTCTGAACAAGTTTGCCGACGTATGCCCCGCCGCCAGACCGACAAATACTCCCCTGCAATCGGGGTCCATATGGGGAGTTCTTTCGCCCATAAGATAAGGAAGATAGATAATACCGTCCGAACAAACCGCCGCCGCCTGATCGTCCAACTCTTTATAAGTCATGTCTTTTGCAAAATTATGTTTAAACCAACTGACAGACAGTCCGCATGCCTGAGTTACGCCCATAACGTGCCACATACCGGGTACGCTATGACAGAAAGTGTGAGTCCTGCCGAGTTTGTCGCAAGTACTTGCGTCGGTAGCGGTAAACACCACTCCGCTTGTTCCGAGCGAGATGCTTACGTCTCCGCTTTTAATGATATTGTTACCGAGCGCGGCCGCCGCCTGGTCGCCCGCGCCTGCCGCGACAGCCGTTCCCGCTAAAAGGCCGCAACTCGCGGACGCTTTATCGGTAATCGAGCCTGCTTTTTCGCAACTTTCGCGTACTTTCGGCAACCATTCGCGTTTTATCCCGAAAGCGTCGAGAATTTCACCGCACCACGTCCTTTCTTTAACGCAAACATACCC
>CALWBJ010000113.1 GCA_944376035.1 uncultured Clostridia bacterium
TCCGGAAATAAAAATAATTTATCCCGTTCACCTTAACCCCGCAGTCAGGGAAGCGGCGGCTGAATATCTCGGCGGTAATGACAGAATACGTATTATCCCCCCGCTCGACGTTGTGGACTTTCATAACTTTTTAAGCCGCAGTTATATGATACTTACAGACAGCGGCGGAATACAGGAAGAAGCGAGCGCGCTTAAAAAACCCGTACTCGTCATGCGCGACACAACCGAACGCCCCGAAGGCGTCGAAGCAGGTACTCTCAAACTCGTAGGCACGGACGAAAATACCATTTACGAAGAATTTGACAGGCTGCTCACCGATAAAGCCGAATACGATAAAATGTCATCGGCTAAAAACCCTTACGGAGACGGCAACGCCAGCATAAGAATTGCCGACGCAATAGAAAATTTCTTTTCGGGTAATGTCAGCGGACACCGATTAAACGATAATTCGGATAATTTTATCAATCAAGACGCTGACGACGGTAGCGGCAACCGCACGTGCGGTTGCCGTCCGGAAAACGTAAAATTCGTACCAACTGTAAATAATACGTTTTCCGGAGAAAATAATATTTCGACGGATAATTTTAGCGACACGACATCTTCCCCGTCTACTCCTTATGATAAAAATCATAAGCGCATACCCAAAATAATTCACTATGTGTGGGTGGGCGGAAAAGAAAAACCTGAAAAAGTCGTCGAATGTATGAAAAGTTGGAAAAAATTCTGCCCCGATTATCAGATTATAGAATGGAACGAGGATAATTTCGATATAAATTCAAACCTTTACGTAAAACAGGCCTATGAAGCAAAAAAATTCGCCTTCGTATCAGACTATATGCGTCTATGGGCTATGTACAATTACGGCGGAATATACCTCGATACCGACGTCGAACTCGTCCGCCCGCTCGATAAATTCCTGCATCACGGTTTCTTTTCGGGATTTGAAAATAAGGTCTGGATACCGACAGCCGTTATGGGCGCAGAAAAAAATCATCAGTATATAAAAAGACTTTTGGACTATTACAAAGACCGTCCGTTTATTAAAAAGAATAATAAACCCGACCTGACAACAAACGTATCGTCAATATGCGCTATTACAAGATATTACTATAATATAAAACTCAACGATACCTATCAGGAACTTGAAGGCGGAATCGCCTATTATACTCACGATACATTCTGCCCTAAAAACTACGTTTCCGAAAAGATAGAATCGACCGAAAACACCTGCGCCATACACCATTTCAACGGCTCATGGCTCACGGGAAATCTTAAAAGAACGGATAAGATATTAAAAGGCGTAAGAAAACTCTTGGGCGAAAAATTATTCGAAAAATGCGCCGCAAAATACTTCAGATTACAAGCCGATTCATTTTACCGTAAATATAAACGTTCGATAAAAAAATCCGAAAGAAAAGTCAGAATTTCGTTAAAAAAATCCTGCAAATCTTTATCCGACTAAATGATTTTAATAATCTCAACGAATATTAACAAGCGTCAGACGAATTTTCGTCTGACGCTTGTATTTTAAGATTTTTCTTTTCCGAAAAACCAACCGAAAAATATTTTTGTAATTTTATCAATATCCAACAGAGAACTAAAACTCGGCGGTTATATCCTTTATAACAATTAAGGTGTAATTTTATCAATATCCAACAGCCGTTCTAAGATAAGGCTATTATGCCGTAAGATACGCGGGTAACCTTTTCAACCCCGCCATTTGAAATTCCGCCTCTTTTTTTACAAAAACTTTTTTTTCTGGCTTTTAGCAATAAGCCTATTACATGCCTATCTGATTATCACTGCGGATATAAGTTAAGCATTATCCGATTTTCATATCCATTATATTTACTTATAATGATAAAAAGGAAATATACTTTAATAGCCCGTTAAAAATAGAAAGCCCTGATAAAAATCAGGACTTTTTATTTTATAAGCAACTGTTTTTTGAAAATCAAAACACCGAAATCATCAGGTTTTTCCTATCATTTATTGAATAAAAATAAAGGTTGCCATACTGGTTCGTATAGCAACCTGATTGGTGACCCCTACGAGAATCGAACTCGTGTTACCGCCGTGAAAGGGCGATGTCTTGACCGCTTGACCAAGGGGCCGTTTATTCGCGCCTGAAGCGCTCTATCTTAAACGGCAGATTACTCTTTCTTTTATTTTCTTTTTTTCCTATCTGCCGGATTTTTTCGTTCTGGTAGCGGCGGTCGGATTCGAACCAACGACCTGCCGGGTATGAACCGGCCGCTATAACCAACTAAGCTACGCCGCCATTTCTCATTTATCTTTTCGGTAAATGCTTATGTATTATATCGAAATTACGCGACGTTGTCAATTATATTTGCTCTTTTTTATCAAAAAATTTACATTTTATTTTATTGTTTGCCAAAATACCCGATTATCGGTTCTTTAACTTATCTTTTTTGCTTTAAAAAAGAAATAACGCCCTTCCTTATTCAGGCGTGATTTCTCCATCTTATGTAAGTTTATCTTTAACGGCAAACTGCCTTTAAAGCCTTTAAACAAAATTTTTATCTTTTTTCAAGAGTATATGTCCCTTTTCCGTCCTTTACGGTATAACCCATTCGGGCTATTTCGTCCCTTAAAGCGTCCGACTTTGCCCAGTCTCTATTGTTTCTCGCTTGAAGTCTTTCTTCGGCAAGCGCAACAACCTCTTCGGGAATTTTTTCCTGCTCCTTTACGGCATAGGCGGCTAAAAACTCGGACGCGTCTTCCTCAAATAATCCTAAAAGCGAATATGTTTTTCTTATTTGATTTATATCTGCGCCCGCACTCTTATCACCCGCGGCAATCTTAGCGCGTATTATCTTAAAATATCCGAAAAGATTACTTATGGCGAGCGCGGTGTTAAAGTCGTCGTCCATAGCGGCGTCAAATTCCTTGTCTATCTCGGGATTTTCTCCGCAAATTTTTATTCCCGCGTCCTCCGCCGCCTTTATTGCAGTATAAAATTCGGTGAGGTGCTTTTCCGCTTCGGGGAAAAGAGCATCCGTTACGTTTATATCTCCGCGATAATTAGTCTGTAAAAGCGCAAATTTTATAGTTTCGGCAGAATATCTGTCAAGCAGGTCCTTTAATAAAAGGCTGTTGCCCAAGGACTTAC
>CALWBJ010000114.1 GCA_944376035.1 uncultured Clostridia bacterium
AAAAAAGCGCCTCCGTATTATGCCGTAAAAGTACCTGTGTTTTCATTTGAAAAATTAAACGACGTAAATTCCTATCTCGGTCCCGAGATGAAATCGACGGGAGAAGTTCTGGGGCTTGCGAGAACCAGAAACGAGGCTCTTTATAAGGGGCTTGTCGCGTCGGGACTTAAAGTAAAGACTGCGGCGCACGGCGGATATGTGGGGGTATTGCTCTCGGTAGATAATCACGACCTTCCCGAAATAATTTCTCTTGCCGATAAACTCAGTAAACTCAATATTACCATATATGCAACCGAAGATACCGCAGATGCTGTTTCTACGCTCGGTATACCGGTAACAAAGGTAAGCGGAACGGAAAACATGGAGAAACTATATTCGCTGCTTGAAAGCGGAAAGATAGACTATATAGTTTATACGGGTGCACTTTTCGACAGGACGCTTGACGACTATATAGCGCTCAGAAGAAAAGCGCTTTCACTCGGCATTGCCTGCTTTACTTCTCTCGATACCGCGGGCGCGCTTGCCGAGATAATAGCGAGCGGATATAATGAAGAAAATACCGAACTCGTTGACCTGAACGCCATGCGTACGGCAAAGGAAAAAATAAGATTTGCAAAAATGGAAGGCTGCGGTAACGACTATATTTTCTTTGATAACTTTAACGGAGAAATAGCGGGCGTTCAGTCTCTTTGCGTGTCTTTATGCGACAGGTATTACGGTATAGGCGGCTGCGGAATAGTGCTTATGGAAAAGTCGGAAGTCGCTGACGTAAAAATGAAACTGTATAACAGCGACGGTACTCTCGGTAAGATGGGCGGAAACGCTATACGCTGTGTGGGAAAATATCTGTATGACAATAATATAGTTAAAAAGACATTTGTTACAGTAGAGACGGATAGCGGAGTTAAAAATCTGCAACTTTATACGAGCGGCGGATTAGTTACTTACGTTTCGGTGGATATGGGGAAAATTGATTTTTCCGCAAAGAACCTTCCGACGACTGCGCAAATTGAAAGGCTTATCGATTATCCGATAGAAGTTTGCGGGAGGGTGTATGAAGCGACCTGCTGTTCGGTAGGAAACCCGCATTGTGTGGTGTTTGCGGAGGACGTGAATACGCTTGACTTAAATAAAATCGGTCCGTACTTTGAAAATAATAAATTTTTCCCCGAACGTATAAACACCGAGTTTGTCAGAGTAGTTAATTCCGCGACTTTGCGTATGCGCGCTTACGAACGTGGAAACGGCGAAACGGTAGCCTGCGGAACGGGCGCATGCGCGGCAGTGGCGGCGGCGTGCATAAAAGGTTATTGCGAAAAAGGAAAGGATATAACCGTAAAACTAAAAGGCGGAGACCTTATAGTCAACTATACCGACGAAAAGACAGTTCTTACCGGAAACGCAAACCTTGTTTTCTACGGTGAAATAACAGTCTGACGTCAGGATGCTTATAAGAATAAACAGCAGTTCAAAGAAATACCAATCAAAGAAATATCAATCAAGGAAATACAATTTTCGCCGCGGCATTAGAGTGCCGCGGCGAAAATAAATTATATCAGACTTTTTATTTAAATCAGATTTTATTTTTTAATAAAACTTATGTAAATAATCTTGACAACATTTTAAATAAGGTTTATAATTTTTTACGTAAAGGCAAACGTATAAACGCAACACCTAAAAACCTATTGACTTTTCGCTACCGGTGGATAAAGCGGAAAAAACCGCAGTGGAACGGAAAGTTAAAGAAAGCCGACCACCTGGGCAGAACTTATGCTGCCCGGGTTTTTGTTTTTTTATGAAACTTTGGCGGAATAAAACCAAAACTTTAAAATTATATCAGTAAAGAAGGAGAGAAGTTATGGAATACGCTGAATGGAAGGGATTTAAAAGCGGCAGGTATCAGCAAGTTATCGATGTTGAGAATTTTATACAAGTAAACTATACGCCGTATGAAGGCGACGGTACTTTTCTTAAAGGCGCAACCAAGCGCACGTCGGCGCTTATGGAAAAAGTTGACGCTCTTCTTAAAGCCGAGCGGGATAAGGGAGGAGTGCTCGATGTGGATACCGAGCACGTATCTTCTCTTACTACCTACGGGGCGGGATATATTGACAGGGAAAATGAGATAATAGTGGGATTGCAGACTGACGAGCCGCTTAAAAGAGGTGTCAATCCTTTCGGCGGAATGAGAATGGCGAGATCTGCCTGCGAGGCATACGGATATAAACTTTCAGACAAAATAGAAGAGCAGTTCAAATTTAAAACCACTCATAACGACGGAGTGTTTCATGTATATACCGGCGAGATGCGAGCCGCGCGTCATGCGGGAATCATAACGGGACTTCCCGACGCTTACGGAAGGGGGCGCATAATAGGCGATTACCGCAGAGTGGCGCTGTACGGAGTTGACAGACTTATCGAACTCAAAAAAGAGGATAAAAAGCGTTACGGAACTTTGGATATGACCGAAGAAAATATCCGCAGGCTTGAAGAACTTTATAAGCAGATAGATTTTCTGGAAGCCTTAAAAAAGATGGCGGCGCTTTACGGAAAAGATATATCCGCGCCCGCGGCGAATGCGGAAGAGGCGGTGCAATGGGTATATTTTGCATATCTTGCGGCGATTAAAGAGCAGAACGGCGCGGCGATGAGTTTAGGAAGAGTCAGCACCTTTTTGGATATT
>CALWBJ010000115.1 GCA_944376035.1 uncultured Clostridia bacterium
AAGGCGCGCGCGGCAGATTTTGCCGCGCGCGCCTTATTTCTTATCTTTTTCCCCCGAAAGTATGTTCTTGTCCCAAGGTTAAAAAAGTTTGAATTTACATTAATAAAATTCTGAAATTTTTTTAAATATCCGCGCTAAAATACGTCATATTTTAAAACATTTCTGCACCGCTTTGTATTCGCCCAAAACAAGCATGGTTTTGCCTTCGGTAAGCACGGTGTCGGGCGTAACGGTGACGTCCATTTTTCCGTTGTTTTTTATCGCCATTATGTTTATGTTATATTTTTTACGTATATCAATCTGACCTACGCTTTTACCCAGCCACGCTTTGGGCACTGATACTTCGAATATGGAATGCGAATCGTCAAGTTCGATATAGTCGAGTATGTGGTCTGCACTGTACCTTATAGCCGCCCATTTTGCCACCTGTTTTTCGGGATAAACCACTTCGTCGGCGCCGTTTCTCAAAAGGAATTTTGCCTGAACGTCCCGCTCTGCTCTCGAAACAACCATCTTTGCTCCGAGTTCTTTTAACAGCGAAGTAGTCTCAAGAGAACTCTGAAAATCGTTGCCGATAGCAACTATGCAGACGTCAAAATTACGTATTCCCAGAGATTTCAAAAATTCTGCGTTCGTACTGTCACCTATCTGCGCGTTTGTGGCATAAGGCAAAACAGAGTTTATACGCTCTTCGTTATGGTCCACCGCCATAACTTCATGCCCCAACTGATTTAACTGCATGGCAATATGTTTGCCGAACCTTCCGAGTCCTATCAATAAAATCGATTTCATTTTTAACTCCTCAGCCTATCATAATTTTTTCCTGCGGCAGTTTGGAGAGATTCTGATTGACTCCCGATAATGCCGCATAAATGAGAGTCAGACCTCCCACTCTTCCGAAAAACATTAGTATAATAAGTATTAACTGCGAAACTGCTCCCAGTTCGGGAGTAATACCGAGCGAAAGCCCTACCGTACCTATCGCGGACGCCGTTTCAAAAAGGCATGCACCTAACGGCAGATCTTCGATACGGCTTATTATAAGTGCGCCTATAAAGAATAAGGATATATACATAACGAGAATTGTCGCGGCATTTCTTATAACCGCCCCGTCGATTCTTCTTTTGAGTAACTGCGCGTCCTCTTTTCTTTTGAAAACAGAAAAGGCATTTGCCATAAGCACTGCAAAAGTAGTGGTTTTCATTCCTCCCGCCGTCGAGCCGGGCGAACCGCCTATCAACATAAGCACAATAATAATTGCCTGCCCCGCTCCGCTTATAAGAGTAAGGTCAACGGTATTGAATCCCGCCGTTCTCGGAGTTACCGACTGGAAAAACGAACTGAGTATCCTTTCCCCCACAGGCACTCCCGTAAATTCACAAAAATAAAGATATATCGCAGGGATTAAAATAAGAAGCGCCGTCGTAAGGAGTATTACTTTACTCTGCATACGATAGCGTTTTATGTGATGACGGTTGGTATAGATATCTTCCCATGTAAGAAAACCTATACCGCCTATTATGATAAGCAACATTACAATTATATTTATCAAAGGATTGCCGACATAAGTGGTAAGTGAAGAATATTCTCCGCTTACGCCCATAAGGTCTATTCCCGCGTTGCAGAAAGCGGACACCGAATGAAATATCGACATCCACGCCCCTTGCCAGAACCCGAAGTCAGAACAAAAGACGGGCGCCATCGCCACCGCGCCTATAAACTCAACTATAAATGTAGTCTTTATAACAAATCCCGAAAGTCTTACTATCCCGCCCATTTTAGGCGCTGCAACCGCTTCCTGCATGGTGCTGCGCTGCATAAGACCAATCTTCTTGCCGGCAAGTACGACAAACGACGAAGCGACGGTTATAACCCCCAGTCCGCCTATCTGAATAAGTATCAGTATAACTATCTGACCGAAAAGCGACCAATAGGTAGCGGTATCGTGCACGACAAGCCCCGTAACGCACACGGAAGTCGTGGAAGTGAAAAGTGCGTCTATAAAAGGTGTTACCGTTCCGCTTTTTGAAGATATAGGCAACATCAAAATAAGCGCGCCGATTAAAATCACACCCGCAAAACCCAACACTATCGTCTGAAAAGGGTTTAAAGTTATGCGCCTATTCGCTAATTTTCCCATCAGAAAAAATCTCCTTAAACCTGCCCGTACGTCATGCCGTTTCTATTCATATTATAGTTATTTTTTCCGAAATGTCAAATAATAGCAGAACATATCTTAAATTAAATTACAAAGATATAAAATACAAACCGACTGAAATATTATTTTTAACCGATACTGTTTCTCCTCTTTACCTTCTTCATCAGATAAAAAATTTCGGCGACTATTCCCAATGCGGAAAAGAAAAATGCTAATGCCAAATCCGCATAAAAATAAGTGGAGAACTGTTTATCTTTCATACAGTAAGCGAATGCTTCCGCCGCCGACATAGACGAGCCCGCCTGCCTTGCCGCTATTCCGGCGGCAATAATATAAGTAATAAGTACCGACAACAACATACATATAAGGCTCGTTACTATTACTATCGCCACCATTTTCTTATTGGCTTTTCCTCCGAACCGCATGTAAAGTTTTGTTCCCAAAGCAATGGCCATTACAGTCGAAATCGCCGCTATAAAGCCTATAAAATATAAAATTACAGAAAAAATCCCCCCTACTATACCGCCTATAAGCGCACCGAGAAATCCTTTAAAATAATTGTCAGGCGCACTCGCAAATTCGGCGTTTTCCTTTGCAATATCTGCATTTATCTTATTGACGCAACCTGTATCCATATTGACTTTTATACCGTCGATATCGCATTGTTTTACTTCTGCATACGCCATCGGCTGACCGCATTCGGGACAATATTCTTTGCCGAGAGCGCCGTTTTTACGTATTATATCCATAACTTTATCTAAAATCGAACCGAGTCTCTTTACAAGACGCGCCACAGTGAAATCGTTGAGTCCTATGCAAATTCCGAAGGCAACGAAATTCACCGAAGAATTTTTTATGTTTGCCCCTTTTATCTCCCATGCTATCTTATTTTTAACACTTTCATCGGCATGAAAACTTATGTAGATTTTAAGCGGAAAATATATTTCCATATTGCATAATTCCGCATTTACCTCATACCCTTGAATTATTCCGTACGCGCGGTTTTTCTCAACCGACATACCGTTACCGCTGAAAAAAAGCGGCGAGTTTTTTATTCATACCTTCCTCCCTATAAACTTATTCTTAATATCGTATTAACACCGTATATAGTTTAAGTCAATATGTAATTTAAAATAAAATTTCCTTAACCGTAAACTTTAAACGGAAAAGGAAAATCTTATAATTTTTTTTAACCGATTGTTCTATAATATAACTGTTTTCTCAGACTCTTTCCTTAGATGAATTTCAACTCAATCGCGCTTGTCGCGCATTTTAATTAAAAAATATTTTTTCAATACTGACTCCTCGATAATTATATAACTTAAAAATATTACAGACCGAGTTTTTCGCAAAGATCTTTAATATTCTGTTTTTCTTCCTCGCTAACGGTTTTATTAAATTCAAGTTCGTTACGCGCTTTATTTCTTGTTTTAGGAGAAAATATAAACTTAAACCATCTGTAAACCTGAATAAACGGATATAAGACAGGATATTTTCCTAAAATCGGATAAGTATAAATCATTTCGTTAAACGGAAGAAAAATACGTTTCAGAATATATTTAAACCTGCTTTTACGCTTTGCCTGACGCGCGGCGGAACCGGATTTTTTACTTCCGTACACCCCCCCTTCCATTACAAATTCCTGCATTCTTAAAAGAAGCGGAGTTATTTCTTTTTCGCCGAACCACACTTTTGTTAAATCCCTCGCCGCTCTAAGAAATTTATCCGAGCCCGTTTTTTTGACAAGTTCTTCATAGTCGCAGTCAAAAAAGCCTTTTCTTTCCATTATTTCAAGATCCATGAAAGTTCTGACTCCGCAACCTCCGCCCGAAAAATGCTTTGCCATGTGCGAGGAAAAATAAGCCACGAACATAGCGTCGCTCATGACAAAACCGTAATCGTATCCGTCGAGTTTTGTTGCGCTGTCAAATGCGGAAGAAAAAAACCGTTCTTTTTCTTTATCGCTGTCGTCAAGCCTGAAATGAAGTTCCAAGTGTACGTTTGAAGGTGAAAAAAGTGAAGCGTCGTGCGCGAATTTACCTTTGAAATCGTATCCCGCTTTATCGGTAAGAACTTTTATTGCGTCGTCAAGTTTTTCGGGTTTGACGAAAATATCTATATCGCAACTCGAACGCATTTCTGGTTCGGGATAAAACTTTCTCAATATCGCGCCTTTAAGAGGCATAAATTGGATTTTTTCGCTTTCGAAAAGTCCGCATATACGATTAAGTTCGTAATTCATGGTCTCGTATCTGAAAACAGATAGATTGACCTCGGACTTAAACGCCTCCTTTGCCTTACCTTCGGGAAGAATTCCCGCGCTTAAAAGCGCGCTGCCGACTATGTGCGCCACGTCATGAGCCTTTGAAAGACGGAAAAGAGCAGGCAGAATCTCGGGCGTGATTTTATCCGCCGTTTCAGCGCATATTCTTTCGGAATTTAACCTGCTTTTCAAAATCGACACGAACAACTCGTACAGTTCCGTTCTTTCCATAAATCTCCTTAATCTCTACGGTATAAATCGCGGGTATAAACTTTTTCTATGACGTCTTTAAGTTTTTCGTCCACTCTGTTTGCCACGATAACGTCGGAAATGTTTTTAAACTCTTCAAAATCCTTTATAACTCTGCTGTTGAAAAAATCGTTTTCTTTCAGATTCGGCTCGTAAACGACCACTTCCACGCCTTTGGCTTTAATGCGCTTCATTACTCCCTGAATACTGCTCTGGCGAAAATTATCGCTGCCCGTTTTCATTGTAAGGCGGTAAATTCCTATTATAATATCTTTCTTTTGCGGGAAACCCGCTTTTAACAGTATCTGGTCGGCTATAAAATCCTTACGGGTTCTGTTGGCGTCAACTATGGCGTGAATGAGATTTTCGGGAACTTCGCTGTAATTTGCAAGCAGTTGTTTGGTGTCTTTGGGCAGACAATACC
>CALWBJ010000116.1 GCA_944376035.1 uncultured Clostridia bacterium
ATTCGGCAACTTATACCATATTTATAACTACGCTCCGGCGGACATGCGCGTATTCAGCGACGACAATATTCCCATACTTGTACGCAACGCTATTGCGGAAATGCAGAAATACGATAAAAAGAAAAAATCCGAACCGGATAGAAACCCTCTACCCTCCGACGGGCAAAATTCCGAACGTTATTCTGAAAATTTACTTGCCTGTATTTTCGAGCAGATTCTCATTTATATATTGCGCGGCTTTAATAAAAAACGTTCCCCCTTCCGTCTGGGAAACGTCAGCGGAAAAGACGCTTTATGCTATCAGATTATGAACTATATCGATACGTATATATATTCACCGATAAAACTTGATTCCCTTTCGGACATTTTCGGCTATAATTACAGTTATCTCTCTTCTCTTTTTAGAAAAATAACTACATCTACTCTTCTTGACTACTATAAAAAACGTAGGTTGGAAACCGCAAGGCTTTTGCTGACGGAGCAAAAACTAAAAATTACAGAAATTTCAGAATTACTCAACTATTCTTCCATATACTCTTTCAGCAAAGCATTTAAAGACCGGTACGGTGTTTCTCCCAAAAACTATAAATAAATATTGTTTCTGTTTACCGAATAAAGTCTGATGTTATAAAAACCCTCGCGGCAAATATACGCCGCGAGGGTTTTTATTTTAAATATTTTTATTTTTTATTTTTTATTTTTGATTTCCGTTTTTCGGATTTTCGGCTTTAACAGAATTTTTCATTCAGCGGAACTTTTATCAACGCTCTCTTTTTCCGGCCTTTCGTCTTTTCTGTTCTCAATGTTTTCGAGTTGCTTTAAAAGCAAAGCCTGCCGTTGAAGAATATGTTCGGTTTTTTTATATATTTCTTCTATCATTATTTCTGTTTTAAGATTGACTTTATAATCGTTTTCGGCTCTGCGCCTGTCCTTTTCTTCTTGCCTATTCTGGCTCATCATTATAAGCGGGGCCTGAATTGCCGCCACGCATGAAAGCACAAGATTTAATAGGATAAAAGGATATGGGTCAAACGCTCCCGCCGCCGCTATGATATTTATTATCATCCATGCCGCAAGCACGCCTATAAAACAGAATATGAACGCCCAACTGCCGGCAAATTTCGCTATCCTGTCTGCTGCTTTCTGCCCGAGAGTGTATTTTGCTTTTGCCTCTTTTTCGGTATTGACCGATATTTTACTGCTCGCAAGTATTCCGAGTATTTCCTCATCGGTCATGTCGTGCTTAACGTCTTTTATTATTTCACTTATAATTTTTTTATTTTCTTTCATAATAATTATATCTTATAATTATTTTTATTATTTGTCAACCTTAATTATCTTTTACATATTTAAAAGTTAATGAAAAACAGGTGGTTTTACCTATTTATCAAAAACTTTAAATAGTATTGCTTTTTTATTAAACTTTTAGTATAATTATTATAATCAGAAATTCTTATTTTATAAAAGGAAAATTTTATGAGAAATAATAAAAGAAAGTCTTTAACAACAGATATAATATCGTCCGTATCGTTTATAGCGTCAAACGTGTATTTTATAATTTATTTTCTGTTCATATTTCCTGCTTTGACTCTTGCTCAAATCAATGCAAACTCCTCTCAGCAAAATTTTATCGGCGCTTTGGGCGTTACTCTCGGCTCGGCAATTGCAGTTACAATGGTTACTATAATCTTTTTTATTATAGGAATCGTTTTTTTAACTTTGTCTGTGATTTTTTCTGTGCTTTTTTTAAAAAGCCGAAAATTTTCCGAAAATATTGAAAAAAACAAAAAGTATCTCACCGTTCAGATCATATACGGTATAATTAATTTTATAATAACAATAGTTATTGTTTATCTTTTCTTTACCAGTTATATCTCTTTCCTGCCGTCTCTTATTCTTTCTTTAATGTCTTTTTTGAGTTTTATTGCCGGTATTTTCTTAAAAAAATCCGAACGAGATAAATTATTCTTAAAAGAAAATTCATCCTCTGATAAAATTTCAGATAATAATGTTTCCGAAAATAATTCCGACGACGTCACAGATAAATAAACGCAGGTATATAATTAACTTGATTAAATATTTATAAATTTAATTTCGCATAATTAAATTTGCACTCTGTAAAATACTTTTCTGAATAAACGGATATAAAGAATATTATAACTCAATAACAGATAAATAAAAATGCCGGGCGCATATATTTCACTGAGCACCCGGCATTTTAATTATTTCTATTTTTATATTAAAAACATTTGATTTTTTGTATATAATTTCTTTCAATCTTTAAATTTTCAATCCTATGCGTAAAAATCCTTTAAAAATCTTACGGTTGCCATCGCGTCTTCACAATAACGGTCAGCGTCTATTGCTTTGGCATATTCTTCGGTAAGTACCGCGCCGCCCACTATTACAGTTATATTTTCAACATTCTTTCTCAGTAATTTTATGGTTTCCGCCATGGCGGGAACCGTCGTTGTCATAAGCGCACTCAGCCCTACCAATCGGCATCCCGTTCTTTTCACACATTCCAATACCGTTTCCGGCGGAACGTCTTTTCCGAGGTCATAGACCTTAAAACCGTGACTTTCAAGAAGCACTTTGACAATATTTTTTCCTATATCGTGTATATCGCCCTTTACTGTGGCAATCACAATCGCCTTATCATCGTTAACATTATCGGCGGGTATTTTTTCTTTTATTATGCCAAATGCAGAAATAGCCGCTTCCGCGCCTGTGAGCAGTTGAGGAAGAAAAACTTTCTTTTTTTCAAACCCGTCTCCAAGTTCACTGAGCGCAGGTATTATATGGCTGTTGACTATATCTATCGGACTTTCCGATTCCAGAAGTTCAACGGTTTTTTTCGCCGCCTGCTCTTTTAGCCCCTTAATAATAGCATATTCCAGAGAAATATCCTTTTTTTCGCTACCTGTCACGCTCTCTTTAACGGGCGCAGACGAAACATATGAAATATAATCTTTGCAAACCTCGTCTTTACCCGCAAGAACTCTGTATGAGTAATAAACGTCCGTCATTAACTGAGATAGCGGATTCATTATCGCGCAATCCAGCCCTGACGAAAGCGCCATCGTGAAAAACGCGGCATTTATTTTCTCTCGCTCGGGCAGTCCGAAAGAAATGTTCGATATGCCGAGACTGGTTTTTATACCGAGTGATTTAAGCATTTTTACCGCTTCAAGAGTTACTTTTGCACTTTCCGGATCGGAAGAAACGGTCATACATAGCGGGTCAACTATAATATCTTTTTTCTTAATCCCGTATTCTGCCGCGCGTTCTATGATTTTCAAAGCGAGTTTCACTCGGCCTTCGGCAGTTTTGGGAATACCTTCTCCGTCCATAGTAAGCGCAATCACGGTTCCACCGTATTTCTCTACTAACGGGAAAATTGCGCTCATACTCTCTTCGTCGCCGTTTACAGAGTTAACGAGCGGTTTTCCGTTATATATTCTTAATGCGGACTCTATCGCTATAGCATTGGGAGAATCTATCTGAAGGGGTAAATCGGTTGCCGCCTGCAATGAAGAAACGATTTTTTTCATCGTAACCGCTTCGTCAATATCGGGAAGACCGACATTTACGTCAAGTATATGCGCTCCCTTATCCTGCTGCTTTACCGCCTCGTTAAGTATATAATTTATGTCTCCGTTTTTTATCGCCTCTTTAAGTTTAGGCTTTCCCGTAGGATTTAGACGCTCGCCTATAAGAACGGGATCGTTGCCTATCAGTACCGCATGCGAGTAAGACGAAACCGCGGTTTTGTTTTTTTTGGTAGGCAGGCTAT
>CALWBJ010000117.1 GCA_944376035.1 uncultured Clostridia bacterium
CATCTGACAAATCTTTCCGATTATTATTATAAGACTAAATTTGTTGCGGAAAACGGCTCCAACGGCGAACCTAAGGACTGTTTCGGCAGGGCAGGCAAGGACCTTTATCTTAAAGTGCCGCTCGGCACCGTAATACGCGATAAAGCCACGGGCAATATTATAGCCGATATGTTTACCGACGGGCAGACAAAGGTCGTTTTAACGGGCGGCGAGGGCGGAAAGGGAAACGCTAAATTCGCTAACGCACGTCGGCACGCTCCGCACTTTTCCCAGACGGGAGAAAAGACGGAGACCAAGCAGGTAATACTTGAACTTAAAACCATTGCGGACGTGGGGCTTGTGGGCTTTCCGAACGTCGGGAAATCAACGGTTTTAAGTAAACTGACGCGTGCAAACCCCAAAATAGCCAATTATCATTTTACCACTCTTTCGCCAAACCTCGGAATTTGCGAGTATTACGATAACCGATTTATGATAGCAGATATTCCGGGGCTTATAGAGGGCGCAAGCGAGGGGGCAGGGCTAGGCACGGAGTTTTTAAGACATATCGAGCGCACGCGTATGCTGGTACACGTGGTCGATATATCGGGTACGGAAGGCAGGGACCCTTACGAAGATTATCTTAAAATCAATGAGGAACTTTTTAAATACGATAAAAAATTCTCAAAAGTAAAACAGATTGTCGCGGCAAATAAATGCGACGTTTACGGCGCGGAAGAAAAACTTAAAGAGTTTAAATCCAAAATAAAAAGAAAACATAAAGTAGTAGCGATAAGCGCGCTTACGGGCGAGGGACTTGAAACCCTTAAAAAGGAAATATTTGAAATTCTCCAAAAACTTCCGCCCGTCAGTCCGCTTGAATTTGAGGAATTCAATTACGTTAAGCCCGAAAGACTTTCTTTCGAGATTTTGAAAGAAGGCGACACTTTCGTGGTCGTGGGTTCGCTCGTAGACGTTCTGAAACGCAACGTGGTAATGACAGATATGCACTCTCTTGCTTATTTACAGAAAGTTTTGCGGGACAGAGGGGTCATAAAACAATTAAAAGAGATGGGCGCGACCGAAAAGTCGACAATTATTATCGGCGGGGAACAGTTCGAACTTCTTGATTAAAAGAAAAAATTAAAATCGAATATTTGGACAAGGTCTTTGCTCAAATAAAACATATAGATAATTTTAACATAAGAAAAAATATTAAAAATAATCAGATATTGAAATTCAGGAGGATAAAAATGCTAAACTCAAAACGCAGGGCATTTCTGCGTTCTTTGGCACAGAATATTCAGCCGGTAACGCAGGTCGGTAAATCGGGGGTAACGGAAAGCCTTATCGAAAGTCTGAACGCGGCAATAGAAAAAAGAGAACTTATAAAAGTAACCGTTTTGGAAAATTCGGGACTTGAAGTAAAAGACGCGGGCATTGAAATTGCCTCTGAACTCGGAGCGGAATTCGTATGCGCAACGGGCAGAAAACTTGTTTTTTACACAAAAAGCAATAATGAAAAGATAAATCATATTGAGTTTCCCGATTGATTTCAAAAGTTTTATAAAGGCGGCACTTAAAAGTAATATTTTAAGTTGTTTATAATCAATAGAAATAAAAACAAAGCGATATTTGACTTTTAAAATTTTTAATTTAAAATTTAAGCACTGCTTTAAAAGGCGGTGCTTGTTTTTTAGGTTACAGAATTTTAAATTATATTAAAGTTTAATTATATTTGAGTTTATAAATTATTTAATTTTAATATTATAATTAGGACAGAAAATAATTTGAGTTTTTAAATATTAAATTCTGTCAATTTTTGTTTTAAATTAAATCTTTATTTTCGTCTGCGCCGTAAAGTTTACAGATAACCGAGAATATCAGCATAGAGCAGCCGAAAATAATATAGTAAAGTTTAAGCGGTACGAATATACTCATAATAAGAAACATTACTCCTAAAAGAGCAAAGTTTCTCGCCCTTTTTTTTCTGAAAATTTCTTTTATGAAATTTTTTTTGAGCGGTTTTACGTCGAGAAGGGTACAGGTTATTTTGGGCAGCGTTTCGGCATTATTCAGAAAGTCGTAAATAAAATCTCCGTCTTTAAGTATTATCGCTCCGTTAAAACGCGCGGCAAACGCTATTACGTCGGGTGAAAATTCGGTAGAGTATATGTGCGCCGTATCTTCTTTTTTCAGACAGTTAAAAGCCTTTACCACATCTTTTTTTGTCGCTCCGTCGAAACCGAAAGCAAAATGCACGAAAATTTTTTTATCGGCAATATAAAGTCCGCCTTTTTTACGCTCGCTTATTAAACCGTTCTTTTTGAAGGCTTTTTCAAACAGGGTTATAATTTCCGCCTTAGGGGAAAAATCCAGTTGGTTTAAGACGTTGTTCTTTTTTCTGATTTCTTCTTCGCTTTGTATTTTTTTACTTCTTTTTTTAATCAGCCGTTTAAGAGTGAAGAGCGCGGCAAGCGCGGCTACGCATCCCGAAAGTATAAGAGAATAAGGCCGCGGGGTGAAGTAATTTAATAAAACGAAAGAAAGTATAAATGCTATAAAAACAGTAAACAGTGTATCGGTAATTACCGACACGGGAATTTTTCTCATATATAATATCACCTTTTGTATTTTACACGAGAATTATTGCCTTTTAAGCGGGATTTATACCAAAAGTATTGATTTTATTTTTAAAATGTGCAATAATAAATAAAGTTATGAAAACGGGAATTTTAGGCGGAACATTCAATCCTGTACACACGGAACATGTAATTTTAGTAAAGACGGCGATTAAACAACTTAAATTGGACAAACTTATAGTAATGCCAACTTTCCTGCCGCCGCATAAAAACATCATCCCAGCGCCTGCCGAGGATAGGCTGGAAATGCTTAAAATAGCATTTTCTGACGTTGAAAAGGTTACAGTCAGCGATTTTGAAATACAAAAAAAAGGAAAGAGTTATACTTTTGAAACGGTCGAGCATTTCCGAGCGTCAGACCCTGACGGAGAACTTTATTTTATTTGCGGCGGGGATATGCTGACGGACTTTAAAACCTGGCGTTATCCCGAAAGAATACTTGCCGCATGCCGTCTTGCCGTTTTCGGAAGAGAGGATTATCATACCGACTATAAAGCCGAAGAAGATTATTTTAATAAAAATTTCGGCTGCGGTTTTACTAAACTCGATTATATCGGGAAAAGTATTTCATCCACCAAAATAAGGGTTTATTCTTCTTTCGGGCTAGACGTAAAGGCCATGACGGGAGAAAAAATCGAAAAATATATTAAGGAAAAAGGACTTTACCGTTCGAACAGATACGCCGATTTTGTGGCAAAAGTTCTTCCCGAAAAGAGGCTTATCCACACCGCAAACGTGCTGGTATGCGCTTTGAAAAAGGTTAAAGAACTTAATCTTAATTATGATAAAGTTATGACCGCCGCCACACTTCACGATTGCGCAAAATATCTTAACCCTGACGATTATAAAGACTTTACCGTCCCTGCGGGAATGCCGCAGCCTGTCGTACACGCTTTTTTAGGCGCGTTTATAGCCGAAAAAGTTTTGGGGATAGAAGATGAAGAAATTATCGACGCCATACGTTATCATACTTCCGGGAAAGCGGGAATGAGCGTGCTCGGTAAACTTATTTTTACAGCCGATATGATAGAAGAAGGAAGAGTTTACGAGGGCGTGGAGAAGTTAAGAGAAATTTACGATAAGGATTTCGAGGAGTGTTTTAAGGAGTGCTTAAAAGAAGAAGTAGTTCACCTTCTAAATAAAAAAAGCATGATTTACATTGAAACGCTTAACGCTTACGATTATTATATAAAAAACGGAGAAAAATAATAAATAGCGGTATAAAAAGTAAATCAGATTAAAAACCGCTGAAAAATCAAAAAATAATTTTAATATAAAGAAAATTTGTTTATATAAAATAAAAAACAGTAAAAAAATCAAATCCGCCCGTTTGGGCGGAAAAGAGCAAAAGAAAAATTAAAGGAAGGATAAATTTTGGACGCAAAAACTCTTACTGAAAAAATCTGCACGTTACTTAAAGACCATAAAGCCGAGGACGTTTTAAGCATAAACGTCTCTTCTAAGACACAGGTTGCCGACTATTATGTAGTTGCGGGCGGAAGATCCATGACGCATACAAAGTCGCTCGCCGAGAGAGTTGAAGAAGAAATGGATAAAGAGGGCGTCGCTCCCGTCCGCCGTGAGGGCGTCAGGGAAGGGCGTTGGGCGGTTCTTGATTACGGCGACGTAATCGTACACATTTTTAACGACGAAACACGCCTTTTTTATCATCTTGAATCACTCTGGGACGACGGTAATAACGTAGTTAAGTATTAAAAGTATAAAAGCACATCGTTAACAGAGGTTGTCAAAGGTCAGGATATCTTTTTTACGTATATTCTGTCCACTTCTTCGGGGTTTATTTCTATACTGCGTATAGGTTTTGGCGAAGCCCTTTTTCTTCTCGGTTTCTGTACGGGCTGGGGAGGCGGCGGAGCGGGCGTAGGTTCTTTTTCGTTAAGAAATTTTTTCAGAGCGGCTAAAACTACTTTTGCGCCTACCGCAAGTATTACGGACAGGGCAAAAAACATAGCAAGAAAAATAAATCCCAAAAATGCCGAGGGTTCGGCGGGTGTCATAATTAAATTATACATACTTTTACCTCGCAATTGAATTTACCACGAGAAAATTACCGTATAGTGATAGAATTTGCGGATAAATGCATTATTTTGTATAAATCCGAAGGAGAAACATATGGCATGGTTTAAAAGGTCTCAGCCCGAACTGAAAATGATAGGCGGCGGAGGCGAAAAAATACAGGCGGACGATCTTCCCGATCTCGCCGCACTCATGAATATGTCTATTGAGGACTTAAAAGACGAGTTTTATCTGTTTCAGATACGTAAATTTATGAGCCGGTTGGGTAAAGTTGCGGTAAGGTACAATCTTACCGAAAACGAAGGCGAAAAACTTTACGTCAATTCGGCAAGGTTTGCGCTTAATCAACTGCTGGTATCGCCCGCATATGTCGATAATTGTCTGAAATATGCCGAAAAACATGAGAATGAAAATGTTCCATTAGGCGTGATTATAGACTTTCCGTTCGGAGAGAGCACTTTTTCAGGGAAACTTTTAAGTGTCAAAGAATGCGCGAGAAAGGATATAAGTGAAGTCTCGGTAGTGATACCGCCTATGTTTGCCGAGCCCGAAAAAGCGAGAGAGTTAAAAAAACAACTTAAAAAACTCGGCAGAATCAGATATTGTCCCGTAGGGGCGGCGTTCAACGCGCAGGATATGACCGAAGAACAGTTAAAACGCGCAGTCAAAACCGCGGAAAAAACAAAAATTGCTTTCATAACATTGTTTTTCGGCGAAACTGACGACGCGCTTATAAAATCCCGTACGGAAATGGTGCTTAAAAACGTTTCGGGTAAAAGAATAAACGTTTTCGGAAACATAAATAACGCCGCTATCTGCACGGAACTTCTAAAACTCGATACGGGTACTATCTTTACTCCGTTTGCCGATGAAATCGGAGCGGAACTTTTGAAAAAATTTAAAATAAAAAGTCTGAAACTTATGTAAAATTTCTTTACAAAATTTTTGTAAAGTATTAAAATATATAAAAACATAAAAATAAAAAAAATAAAAATTCTTTGGGGCGGGGTGAAATTCCCCATCGGCAGTAAAGTCTGCGAGCCTTTTTTAAGGTTGATTCGGTTGATTTCCGAAACCGACGGTATAGTCCGGACGGGAAAAGAATTTATTTTTACGCGAAAAACAGTTTTTATAGCGGGATTTAGGTATTAAAAAATATCAGACCCGTGCCGCGCTTCTGCCTCGGTGAAAGCCGAAGAGAGTGTACAAAACGATAAAACGGTTTTTTACGGTTAAACGAATTTTTTTCAGTTTTCCCACGCCCCGAAGATAAATCGGGGTGTTTTTTATGGGTAGCATTACTATGACAAAGAGAATTGCGGGCATAGCGGTTTTCGCGGCGCTTTCCTTTGTGGTGTCTTTTCTTGAATTTCCGATATTTCCCGCGGCGTCATTTCTTAAACTCGACTTTTCGTCGGTGTTTACACTGCTTGCCGGTTTTATTTACGGTCCTGTTTCGGGAATAGCCGTGTGCGCCGTAAAGGAACTTCTGTGCGTAACAAAAAGCAGCACGCTTGGTATAGGGGAAGTAGCAAATTTTGTTGTTACCGTTTGTTTTATGTTAATTCCCGCAATTACTTATAAATTTAAAAAAGGATTCGGGACTGTGGCAATAACTCTTGCCGCGGGCTGTGTGCTTGAAATTGTGGCAGCGCTTATTGCTAACAGATTTATAAATTTCCCTTTATATGAGCAGTTTTTGGGAGTTACGGCAGCCGAGGCTTTTGCGATTCTTTGGCCGTACATAGTGCTCTTTAATTTGATTAAAACGGTGGCTGTAAGTATAATAACAATTCTTTTATATAAAAAGGTTTCTTCTCTGATTAAAAGAAATTGATTTACTTTTTCGTAAGTTGATATTATAATATAATCATGGAAAAAATTTCTTCTTGCGTTTCGGATACTTTAAAAATTGCTTACGAATATGCCGCGACTCTCGTTAAAGGCGACGTTGTGCTTATAGACGGAGATTTAGGCGCGGGCAAGACGGTGTTCGTAAAAGGGGTGGCAAGTTATTTCGGTCTTTCGGGAGTAACAAGTCCTACTTACGCATATCTTAACGTTTACGGCGATTTTATTTATCATTACGACTGCTATCGGCTGTCATCGGGCGAAGACGCCGAGCGGCTGGGGCTTACCGACTATTTCGGCGGCGACAATATTTGCCTTATCGAATGGGCGGAAAATATAGTTGACGTTATTCCCGCCGGCGCGAAAAAGGTTTTTATAAAAAAACAGGGCGAAGAAATAAGAAGGATTATATTATGAATTATCTCGCAATAGATACGTCGGGTAAAGCGCTTATTATCGTCGCGTGTTTTGACGGTAAAACCCGAACTTTTTTTGACCCCGAATGCGGAGTCAGACATTCTGTCGACTTAATGCCCGAGATCGAGAAACTTTTATCGGAAACGGGCGCGGATTTGAAGAATGCGGATTTTATAGCCTGCGTAGTAGGCGCGGGGTCTTTTACGGGAATAAGAATAGGAGTGTCAACCGCAAAAGCATTATGTTTTGCTTTCGGTAAACCCGCTCTTTCTATAACATCGTTCGATACCTTAGCATATAATAAAAAAGGCAGGGTGATGGCGGTGATTGACTCGGGACACGGCGGTTATTACGTTTGTTGTTACGACGATTTTAAAGTCGCCGTAAAACCGTGTTTTACAGATATGGCGGGGATAGCGGAACTCGCAAAGACTTATAAACCCGTATCCGCCGCACCGATAGAAGGATTACAGGCAGAAGTTGTATGCCCGAAGAGCGGACTCATAAAAGCCGCAAAGATGCTTTACTCAAACGCAAGCGCCGATCCTGAAACGCTCGTACCGCTATATATAAGAAAAAGTCAGGCGGAAGAAGGCAGATAACTGTCAAAGGCGGGAGTTTATGGAAATAAAGTTGCTGTCTGTAAGCGATGTTGAAAGTATTGTTGCACTTTCCGAACGCGCTTTTACCGATATATCCGATGTTTGGAACAAAGATATGATTTTATCCGCTTACAAAAACGGAAACTTTTTTATTCTCGGAGCATACTCGGAAAGTTTGCTTGCAGGCTGTATTTTATACTCTGTCGCGGCGGATACCGCGGATATAGAGATTGTTGCCACTCATCCCGCTTTCAGACGCAAAGGCGTCGGGCGCGCCCTTATAACGGATGCCGAAAGACGGCTTTCCGAAAATCGGGTATGCAAGATTTTTTTAGAAGTGAGAGCGGGTAACGAGCCTGCCCTCTCCCTTTACGAAAAGTGCGGCTTTGAACGTATTTCGGTAAGAAAAAAATATTATAAGGACGGCGAAGACGCCGTTGTCATGATAAAAAATATTGTTTGAAAAAATTCAGTTTAATTTAATAACCGTCTTTTAGAAAAAGCGGCTCAATTATCTTAATTTTTATAAAAATCTTTTAAATCATTCAGTAATTTTATATAGTTAACTTTTTACTGATTTTATATAATTTTAATAACGTTTAATAAAGTTTATAAAAGGAGCGTTTGTCATAGATAATAAAACCCGTGTTTATACAAAAGAGGAAGAAAAAAAATCGCTTTTGTTTTTGCACGGATATTTGGCGAGCAAGGAAAGTTTTGCTTATCAGATACCTTTTTTTGAAAGGTATTTTGACGTCCATGCGATAGACCTTAAAGGCTTCGGGGAAAATAAAGGTATGGAATACCCGTACGCTCTCGAAGATTATGCAAGAGAAGTAGAAGATTATATTAAAGATAACAATCTTATACGTCCGCACGTAGTAGCCCATTCTTTCGGCGGAAGGATAGCCATGTTTCTTGCGGCAAACAATCCTTCTCTTTTTGATAAAATAGTTCTTACGGGCGCCGCGGGACTTAAACCCAGACGGTCGGCAAAATATATTTTCAAGCGCGCGGCGTTCAAGGCGTTAAAACCAATTCTTACAAAAAAACAACTTGAAAAATTCTATTCTCCCGATTATCTTGCTTTGGACAGCGTGATGCGGGAAAGTTTTATAAAAATAGTAAATTTTCATCTGGACGGATACATTGATAAAATAACTAATCCGACGCTGATTATATACGGCGAGAACGACACCGAGACCCCTCTTTATATGGCAAAAAAACTTTTTAAAGGCATTGCGGACAGCCGCCTTGTGATTCTGAAAGACGCCGGGCATTTCTGTTTTATAGACAAAAGCCTAAAATTCAATTTGGAGGTAAGGGAGTTTTTATCCCCTTAAAATTATGTTTCCTTTAAATGTAACGTCATTTTCCGAACTTTTTTCGGGTAATCAGATAATAGTTTACGTAACGCTTGCGGCGGCTAACGGAGTACTGCTGTTTTTTGCTTCGCTCAAATTCATGCTGGTATTGCAGCAGGGCGGTTACCGTTACGAACGGTATTTCAAATGGCTGAAAAATAAGGAAACGCCGTACAGGTCGCGTTTAATGCTTCTGTGTCTTCTCGGCTTTTTGTTTTTCTGCGTGCTTAATATGTGCTTTGCACCGGTTATAGGTAATAATACCGTTACTTCTTATATAGGTTTTGCGTCGTATATCCTGTTTACTGTACTTTATATAAACACCGAAAGCGCCGTAAACGCCAAAGTTCCGCTAAAAAAGACCAAGCGGCTTGTAAGACTCGCGGTAACTTACAGCCTTGTGCTTGCCGTTCTTTCTTTCGGACTTATAATTTTTCTGAATTATATTGCCTTTTTGATAGGCGACAGCGTAGTGGCGCTTTTAAGATTTTCGGTTATCTGTTTTATGCCGTTTCTGATACCTTATATACTTTTTCTCGCATACTGTATCAACGAACCTTTTGAATGGGCGGTCAGAACGCATTATGTAAAAAAGACTACGGCAAAACTCGATAACGCCGACGTCATAAAAATAGGTATTACGGGAAGTTTCGGAAAAACCAGCGTAAAAGAGATTTTAAAAACCATACTTTCTCAGAGATACAGAGTACTTGCAACGCCGGGCTCTTACAATACTCCGCTCGGTATTTCTCTTACGGTTAAACAACTCGACAGCACGCACGACGTATTCATTGCCGAAATGGGCGCGCGGAGTAAGGGCGATATAAAAGAACTTGCCAGAATAGTAAAACCTCGGTACGGCGTTCTTACGGGCGTAAACAATCAGCATCTCGAAACTTTCAAGACCATAGAAAATACCAAGGATACCAAATTCGAACTCTTTGAAAATCTATCTGAAAACGGAATGGGATTTTTCTCTTCCGACAACGAAAATTCGGTAGACCTTTATAACCGCATGCAAAAAGAGAAATATCTCGCAGGCGCTTCGGGCGAAAATAATCTCGTTACGGCAACCGATATTAAAACCGACAGGAACGGAACAAAATTCACTCTTAACATAAAAGGCGAAAAAAGCGTTAATTGCAGTACAGTGCTTTTGGGAAAACACAGTATAAGCAACGTATGTCTCGCCGCGGCTGTCGCTTATAAGATAGGTATGAGCCCTGATGAAATTTCAGAGGGCATAAACCGTATAAGTTCAATAGGGCACAGATTAGAACTTGTAAGAAACAATAAACAGATAGTAATAATAGACGACAGTTATAACTCTAACGTTACGGGCGTAAATGCAGCCATGGAGGTACTGGATCTCTTTGAGGGAAGAAAAATTGTTTTAACTCCCGGGCTCGTGGAACTCGGTAAAATCGAGAATATCGCAAATCTCGAATTCGGAAAAACGCTTGCAAAGCATGCCGATAAAGTGATTATAATCGGAAAACATAACGCGGAAATGCTCATAAACGGACTTCTGGACGGAGGAATGGAAAGGGAGAATATAACATTTGCCAAAAATCTTAAAAGAGGGAACGAGGAACTTAACGCCATTATGAAAGAAGGCGACGTCGTGCTTTTCGAAAACGATTTGCCAGATAACTATAACTGACTTTATTTTGTTAAACACTTTAATTGATTAAATATAAAAAGTTAAAATAAGGTTAAAAACATAAAATTAAAAATAAAATTAAAAACTTAAAGAAAATCAATAGACACCAAAGCGAAAAATATTTTGCGGAGGTGTTTTTTTATGAAAAACGTAGCGGTATTTTTCGGCGGCGCTTCGGTTGAGCACGATGTATCGGTAATTACCGGTGTTCTCACGGTTAATACGCTTGATAAATCAGAATATAATGCCGTCCCCGTCTATGTGGACGGGGACGGCAAATGGTACTCGGGCGAAATTTTAAAAGATATAGACGTCTATAAGAATCTTGACTTTAAAAAACTTAATAGGGTTGTGCTTACGGGCGGAGACAATGTGCTTTACGCAGTAAAAAAAGGGAAATTAATACCGCTTTTTCCGCTTTCCGCCGTAATTAACTGCATGCACGGGGAAAGAGGGGAGGACGGAAGTCTCGCGGGCTACATAAATATGTGCGGTATTCCTTTTGCGTCGCCGTCAATCGCCGCGTCGGCTATATGTATGGATAAAGCGGTAACAAAAAAATTCCTTAAAGGAATAGGAATAAAAACTCTTCCTTGCGTGAGCGTTAAAAAACTCTCCGATTGCTCCGAAGTGATAAAAAAACTCGATTTTCCCGTTATAGTAAAGCCCGCGTGTCTTGGTTCGAGTATAGGCATAAGCCGGGCCGAAAACGCCGAGGAACTTGCGGACGCCGTCAATCTTGCCTTCCGTTTCGGGGATAAGGCGGTCGTCGAGAAACTTCTTAAAGGCTTTACCGAAATAAACTGCGCGGCATACAGGTCGGTAAGCGGTAAAATAATCGTATCTCCGTGCGAGCGCCCGTTCGGCAGGGAAGAAGTCCTTTCTTTCGACGATAAGTATACTTCGGGAAAACGTGAGTTTCCTGCCGATATACCGATAAAAATTTCCGACAAAATACGTTCCGCGACAGAGAAAATATACTCGGAACTTGATTGCATAGGTACTGTGCGCGCCGATTTTATGGTGGTGGGGGAAGATGTTTATCTCAATGAAATAAACACAGTACCCGGTTCGCTTGCTTATTATCTTTTCTGCAATACGCTAAAAGACTTTGCAAGTATTCTTGCCGAGACGCTTACCGTCGCGGAGAAAAAATATGCGGTGATACATTCGTTGCAGAAATCATATAAATCTTCGATTTTAAATCTGGGCGGGGCAAAGAGCGCAAAACGCTTGTAAAAAAATACGATAATGTGGTAAAATAATAAAAGAAAAATTTATGGAGAAACATATGAGTAAGATAAAAATGAAAACGCCGCTTGTCGAGATGGACGGCGACGAAATGACAAGGGTGCTCTGGGGCTGGATCAAGGAAATTCTTATCGAGCCTTTTGTGGACCTAAAAACCGAATATTACGATTTAGGACTTGTTTCGAGAGATAAAACCGACGATAAAATCACTGCCGACAGTGCGAAAGCGACTCTTAAATACGGCGTTGCGGTGAAGTGTGCGACTATCACTCCCAACAAACAGCGAGTGGAAGAATATAACCTTAAAAGTATGTGGAAAAGTCCTAACGGGACTATCCGCGCCATGCTTGACGGAACGGTTTTCCGCGCGCCTATACTTGTGGACGGTATAACGCCATATATACCCACTTGGAAAAAGCCCATAGTCATAGCAAGACACGCCTACGGCGACATTTATAAAGCCGTCGACGGGCTTGCGGGAAGGGGACAAGTCACTCTTTCTTATACTGACAGGAAGGGCGAGAAAAAAGAACTTTTAGTTCACGATATGGACTCGGACGGCGTTGTCCTCGCCATGCATAACACCGATAAGTCAATAAGGAGTTTTGCTAAATCCTGCTTTAATTATGCGCTCGATTGCAAGTTGCCATTATGGTTTTCTACAAAAGATACAATAAGTAAAGTTTACGACGGCAATTTCAAGGCGATTTTTAACGAGATTTACGAAACCGAATATAAGGAAAAGTTTGAAAAAGCGGGCATCGAATATATGTATACGCTTATAGACGACGTTGTTGCGAGAATAGTCAGAAGCGAGGGCGGCATTTTATGGGCATGCAAAAACTACGACGGGGACGTCATGAGCGATATGGTTGCCACCGCTTACGGCAGTCTTGCCATGATGACAAGCGTTCTGGTATCTCCCGACGGAGTTTACGAATACGAAGCCGCACACGGCACGGTTACACGCCATTATTATAAATATATAAAAGGTGAGGAAACTTCCACCAATCCCGTTGCCACTATTTTTGCATGGTCCGGCGCGCTTAAAAAACGCGGCGAACTCGACGGAATTAAAGAACTTGTCGATTTTGCCGATAAACTTGAATGTGCAACAATAAAAACTATCGAAAGCGGTAAAATGACAGGGGATCTCGTCAGCCTTTTCAAAAAAGAAGGAGTTAAACCCGTTAAACTCAATTCGAGAGACTTCCTTTGCGCCATTGCCGAGAACCTTAACTGAATTACCTGAAACATTGAATTATATAACAGGGAAAAAAGGAGAAAAATTTTGGAAAAACTATTGTCAAAAAGCGGATTTATATGTGATATGGACGGCGTTATTTATCACGGAAACCGACTGCTTCCCGGAGTTAAAGAATTTTTGGAATGGCTGAGAAAAAACGATAAGAAATTTCTTTTTCTCACTAATTCCAGCCAATCTACGCCAAAAGAACTTCAACAGCGGCTCGGGAGGATGGGACTCGAAGTGGAGGAATCTCACTTTTATACGAGCGCTCTCGCTACGGCAAGATTTTTAAGCACTCAATCGCCCGGGTGCAGCGCATTCGTTGTGGGTGAACACGGCCTTATGAACGCGCTTTACGAAGAGGGTATAACCTATAACGACGTCAATCCCGATTACGTTGTTGTGGGCGAATCGAACAGTTATAATTTTGAAATGATTACCAAGGCGATAAGGCTTGTTAATGCGGGCGCAAAACTCATAGGCACGAACTGTGACCTTACCGGTCCGTCTGAAAGCGGAATAATACCCGCATGCAGAGCGCTTATCGCGCCTATCGAACTCGCTACTTCAAAACAGGCGTATTACGTCGGAAAGCCTAATCCGCTCATGATGAGAACGGGAATAAAAATGCTCAGCGTTCACTCTGAGGACGCGGCGATAATAGGGGACAGAATGGACACCGATATAGTTTCGGGTATCGAAACGGGCATGGATACCGTGTTGGTGCTTTCAGGCGTAACGACCAAAGAAGAATGTCTTAAATTTCCTTACCGTCCGCGCATTATCCTTAACGGAGTGGGGGACATTCCCGCCGCCGCGGAAAAACTTAGAATTAAAAAGTAAAACGGTAAAACATAAAATTAAATATAAAACTATAATAATCTTCCCCGAGCCGCGAAAAAATCGCGGCTCGGGGTATAAGATTTTAAATATTAAACCGATAGTTAAATGGTAGTTGAATTAAAAATACGATTTGCAATATAAATGTAAAAATGTTTTTTGTAAATATTAAAGTTAAGTTATAACGATTGACAAAGGAAATGAAATATATTATACTGATACAGTAAATTTTAATAAATCGGGGCTATGGCGCAGTTGGTAGCGCGTTTGAATGGCATTCAAAAGGCCAGGGGTTCGAATCCCCTTAGCTCCACCAGTCCAAACCTAAAACTAACTTCTTTTGTGAGAGTAGTCTTAGGTTTTTCTTTTATTTTTCAACATAAACATTCATTTGAGTGTATGTTTTCGCTGTAATAGCATTTTTAGTAATCGCAGTTAAAAGATATTTGTATAAGTTCTTCTAAATCTCGAATTGCTATATCAAGGTGTTCAACCGTAACGGTTTTTTCTTTTTGTGGTCTGTATTTATACAAGCCGCAAACATCGTTTTTATATACCGCTTTTTGCTTTTGTGTGCAATATCCTGCTTTATGTTTATTAAAAGTATAAGCGCATTTTATATAAAAAGCGTCGTAATAACGGCAATTTTTACAAGAACGTATATTTTGTTTTTGTGCGTCCATTATAAATTTTTTCTTTTCTCCTGTTCTTCTTGGATAATTTGACGAATTGCAGATATGTCCATTAGAATTTCATTTAAACATCTTGAAATTACTCTTTTTCGAAAATAAAATCGGCGACGGCTTGTTTCCCAACATTCACAAGTATCGCCATTGTTCACTAACTTCTCGTGCTGTTTGCAAAAACCTTGCTTGGCACGTTCAAAACAATGTAATCCTTTTGTGTAATAGCCTTCATAATATCCGCAGTATACACATTTTGTACTTTTCTTTGTGTTTTCTTCTTCCATTTTTGTACTCCTCTTGTATAATATTTTGTAAGATATATCTTATAATTGTATTTATTATAATATAAGACATATCTTATGTCAATGATTTTTTGTAATATTTATCTTACAATTTAGTTATGGAAAATTTATTTGCAATACGATTAAGAGATTTTATAAATGAAACGGGTTTAAGTAAGCGTCAGTTTGCTAAAAAAGTCGGAATATCGGCTATGAGTGTTTCAGATTGGACGACAGGTAAAATTCAGCCTAATGCAGAGAGTATATACTTGGTTTGTAAAACATTTAATGTAAGTGCCGACTATTTATTAGGATTAACCGACTAATATCACTTTTTCAATTTACATTTCAGTCATTCTGCTTAAACGTAAACCTTATCAGAACTTTCGCGGTAAGGTTTTTTATTGTTATTCTATATAATTATCTTTTTTATAATATTTACAACTGTTGTGATATTAACCCTAGTGGGTGAATGGCAACAGATATTTTTTTGCAATAAAAAGTTATGTTGAAAGTTAAAAGATACGATTAAAGGTAAGATTTTATGAGCTAAGTCCGAATATGTAAGGAGAGTATAGTACATTTTTAGAAAAAATCATTATAGAATTGTGCTTTTTCCGTTTTGTAGAAAAAGAAATATGTATTAAAATGTTTATTGATTTTCGATATAATTAACTTTATGTTTTTAATACTTTTGCTTTCGGGCGCCCGCCGATTGGCGGGCGCCCGAAGTATTTTTATATCTTATAAAAATTTTTTAACCGTCCGATAATTTTATTAAAGTGGCGGTAAAGTTTGAGAATAAAATATCACTCTGTAACGGTACTATCTGTACTGTGGCAGGTACGCTTTGGACGGTGAATGTATCTGTAAAAGCAACGTTTTCCGTTTCTCCAGAGGAATTAAAAATTTGTGTGGCTATGCTTCCGGGTATTGATGAACCGTTCAGGGTGGCGCTCACTTGTGCCGTAAAAGGATATGTTTGCGTTCCGAACGGAGAAATAGAAGCGTTGAACGATACCATGTAAATTCCGGGTTCGGAAATGGTGAAGTCAGTTGAGCCCGCGGTATGAGAAATCCCGCTTCCGTAGGTCGTTCCGTTTCGGTCAAATTCCAGTCCTGTATTTGCGGTCGATGTCTGTGACGGTGTTGAATAAGCAGAAAGAACGCTTGTTGCATAAGAAGTGCCTGTCGCTCCTGTGGGACCGGTAGGTCCCGTTGCTCCCGTCGCGCCTGTCGCACCGGTAGCGCCCGTCGCTCCCGTAGCCCCGGTTGGACCCGTCGGACCTTGCGGAATCACAAAGTCAAATATTGCTGAAGAGGAGGAGCCGGAATTAGTAACGCTAGCGGCAGAACCCGGGTCTCCTGTTGAAACAGTGCCTACTTGTACGGTAGCCGCGTCTCCCGCAGTTCCTGTTGCACCAGTTGGACCGGTGGGTCCTGTTGCTCCCGTTACACCTGTTGCACCCGTAGCGCCTGTCGCACCGGTAGCGCCCGTAGCCCCGGTTGGACCCGTCGGACCTTGCGGAATTACGAAGTCAAATATTGCGGCAGAGGAGGAGCCGGAATTAGTAACGCTGGCGGCAGAACCCGGGTCGCCTGTTGAAACAGTGCCTACTTGTACGGTAGCCTCGTCTCCCGCAGTTCCTGTCGCCCCAGTTGGGCCGGTGGGTCCTGTTGCTCCTGTTACACCTGTAGGACCCGTTGCGCCTGTCGCACCGGTAGCGCCCGTCGCACCTGTAGGTCCCGTTGCGCCCGTCGCGCCCGTAGCCCCGGTTGGACCCGTGGGGCCTGTATCTCCTTGCAAACCCTGCGGACCCGTCGCTCCCGTTGGACCTGCGGGACCTGTATCTCCTTGCAAACCTTGCAGACCCGTTGCACCAGTTGGGCCAGTGGGGCCTGTTGCGCCCGTAGGTCCTGTCGCTCCCGTTGGACCTGTGGGGCCTGTATCTCCTTGCAAACCCTGCGGACCCGTTGCACCCGTCGATCCCGTCGCACCAGTTGGACCCGTCGGACCTTGCGGAATCACAAAGTCAAATATTGCTGAAGAGGAGGAGCCGGAATTAGTAACGCTAGCGGCAGAACCCGGGTC
>CALWBJ010000118.1 GCA_944376035.1 uncultured Clostridia bacterium
AATTTGGTTTTGCAACTCTATTTTACCACAGATTTGTATGAACTCTTCTTTTTTTCTAAGTGTTGCACTTAATAGTATAATTCACCGAATTAATTAAAGCGCCCGTGCAAAAGCACGGGCGCTTATCAATTTTAAATAATATTATTACAAATTTACATTTTTACATATGTTCAATATTTATAAATATTTGTTGCTGTATAATTGTGTTAAATTTATTAAAATAAATAAGTATCAACTGATTTATGAAAAAATGTCATAAAAATTCTTTTAATGTCTTATAAATTCTTTCAGCCATTTTATAAAAGCCCGTGTCGGTGGGATGACATCCGTCAACCGTAAAGCGTTCGCGGTCTTTTTCTCCGAAAAGTTCGTTGCCGGGTACGAGACGAACGAGTTTATCGCCTTCTGCCACTGCTTTTTCAAAGGTGGATTTTATGACTTTGAGGCGGGCCTCACTGTCGGCGGGGTCGTTGTCGTAATTAGGACGTGAAACCATAATAACGGGAACGTTTGGGTTTTTATCACGGAATATGCGGTAAAAGGGATAATGAGTTTTTGCAAGGTGTTCGGGAGTAGGCGCATTATGGTCGTAATCGTAAACAAAAACGCTGCAAGGAACGGACGCAAGGTATTCAGCCATTTCAGATTCGCCTTTTGCGTTACCCGAAAGACCTATATTTATAAAATCGGTGTCCGTCCATTTGGATATCAGAGCCTGATAAGCATTGTCGGGTCTGGACGCGCATCCCCCCTGGGTTATAGACGAGCCGTAATAAAGGACGGGAAGAATATCGCGGTAAGGTTTACCGGCGCCGACTTCGGCATCTTGGTCAAAACCCACCGTAAGACTTCTGACGTCGTTGTAAAGCGGGAAATACAGAATATAATTTCGTATTTTATCTCCCGGAAGACCTTTGGAACGTTTCATTCCTTTTTCGTTTGAAAAATCCGGAATAAAGTTTGCTACCAAAGATTCGCCGTTTTCGGTTTCTTCGAGAAGAGTAAATGCGGCACTGCCAGAAAGGGGCATATGGTTCATTTTATCGAGTCCGTCCCATGCGGTTTCAAGAAAAAAATTTTTGCTGTTTGTGGAAAATTTCAGCCTGCCGCCCGCGGTGTGCTTATTGAGATAAATCACCGCGTCGCTGAGGTTTGCGGCGCGGCTGTCGCGTATACGAAGAAAACGGTCGGCTTCTTCGTCGAAATAAACACCGTATAGGATTAACGGACTTGCGGGCACTTTGTAATATTTACAGTTATCTTTTATTTCTGCCTGGTCAATTCTGAAATTTTTATCAATTTTAGTTATATCCATTTTTATGCTCCTTCCATTATGTGCAGATTTCTGAGGTTATTATCTTTGATTTTATCGGTTATGGAAAATGCGTTGTCGGAAAAGTCGCTGTTTTTCGCGTCGGAAAGATTCTGACGCGCGTATTCCGAGCAGATAAGCCTTGCAATATCTCCGATAATTTCTTGTTTTTCTTCCGCCTGTTTTTTTGAATTTCCTATTTCGGTAAGGTTTGAAAGCGCGGTTTCGAGTTCGCCGAGAACGGGGAGCGCGCGCATACCTCTGTAAGCCCACTTGTAGAACGGTTCGTAACTGTTATTAAGGAGGTAAACGGTGGATATTGCGCTTTTAACGAACTCGAAGACGGCGAGTTGCGCCGCGCCCGTCTCTCCGCGCGCGATAAGCCTTTTGTAGTTATACTGACCCGACTGAGCCATAAGAGCGGCGTGTGCTGCTAATTTTTTCTTTCTTACGTCGTCAGGGCAACCTGCCTGTAAAATTTTTCGTATTTCCATAAATTTCCCGTCGCCCGCTTTGAATATTTTTCCGTTATCGGCACAGGCGAGAGAAAATGTCGGAGTATAGAGAAAAACTTTATTATCAACAGGTAAATCGTTTATGCCGAGAAAACGCTCGTAAAACTTTTCGGTAACCATAACTCCGTGCCTTGCGCCGTCGGCGGGGGCGAGGGGTTGGCGTTTGAGTCCCAAAAATTCTTTCGGAAGTTTAGAATACGCCCGTTCAAGAGCAAAACCGTACTTATCGTATGCTTTATGATCGACAAAAATACAAAACCCCGGTTCAAAATCGTGGTCGTAAGAAATTTCGTCGTCAAAACCGAAACATTCAGAGCCTTCGCCTACAAGTCCGACAGTTATGTTGTCGATAATATCCGAAAAGCCGTCTTCAAGCATCTTTTTGCCGAAAGACAGGTAATATTTTAACGAAACTTCAATTCCTTTCATAAATTTCACTCGCCCTTCCGAGCAGTTGTTTTTCAATTACGTCGTAGCCGAAAAAAGCAAACGACGGAGCGCATTTTGTGCATACAAAAGCATAGTAACCGTTTTTTACGGAGTCTTCACGGTTAAGAACGCCGAAAGCGTCGAAAAGACAGTCGGTGATTTTGTCTTTATTATTCTCAGCGTGGTACAGATGAGCCATATTGACCAGCGTAACCGCAATATCGGGATTTGCGGGACTGGTTTTTTCCGTTATGTCAAGGGCTTTTTTGTAACACTCTTCCGCCTCGGAAAATTTGCCGAGGTCTGTAAGGGCAAGCGCTTTGTTGTTATAAAAACCGCCGAAAAGCGGGTCGTCGTTTTTAAGGTTTGCTTTATAAACTGCAAAAACCCTGTCGTAAAGCGGCAATGCTTTTTCGGCAAATCCGAAAGCCTTGAAAGTGGTCGCCGCATTAAGTACGATGGTGGCGGCGGAAACGGAACTTTCCAATCCGAGAGCGAATATAAGTTCGAGCGCTCTTTCAGATACGGCAAGACCTTTTTCTTTTTGCGCGGTTTTACGGTAAAAGCCTATAAGTTCGCTGTCGATTTCCAGTTCGCCTTCCTTATCTTTCAAAGATTTGGCTTCGCTTTGCCAGTATTCGAGCAACTTTCCCGCGTTTTCCATATCGTTTTTATCAAAAAACCCGTCCAGTTTTTCTATTATTCTTTTAATGGGAATACGTCCTGACGGTGAGGCTATCTGCGGATTATAAAATTCTTTTCCTCCGCACAGAGCGCAGTGCGGTTCCTTAAAATCAAACGGGTCTAACAAAACTACTCCTTTTTTGTATCCGCAATAAGAACTTACGCGAATACTATGAATACTTTAATTTTATTGCATAAATCATATTATAAATAATTCAATTTTTATACCGTTTAGATTAATATATCATTTCCGATGTATCGAGTCAAGTATTTAATAAAAATTACATTTTTAATAAATAAAATAACCTTTTCCATATAGCATGAATATTAAATAAATTTTAGATGCTTTTTCGTTTAAAAAAATATAAATATATCGATAAAAACATATCGATTATGTTTGCATTATGAAAAGCAATGTGATAAAATATGTAATGCACGTAAGTGCGGGAGAGTATTTTCACTATGAAGATAGCCGACGTATCAAAAAACATGCTGGAACGGCTGCCGCTGTATCTGCATTATTTGAAAACGCTTGGCGG
>CALWBJ010000119.1 GCA_944376035.1 uncultured Clostridia bacterium
GTGGCGAGTACAGTCAACGAGGTATTGCTTTTAAGATACCTTCTCGGCACGGCAAAAGACAATAAGCTTAAAAAGTATCTTCTTTCATATCTTCTCGAAATGATAAGAACCACGCTTTTCCGTCAGACACAGTTTGCCGAGTTCGAAGAATTTTCTCACGACGCCGCAGAAAAGGGCATTCCGCTCACAAAAGATTTGCTTTCCGATAAATATCTTGAAATAAATAAGAAGTATTACGGAAAAAGCGTTGTCAGCGACGAGAGGATTAAATACGAATGGGCGCGTATACCGCATTTTTACCGCGCGTTTTACGTCTATAAGTATGCGACGGGAATTATCAGCGCGCTTGCCATAAGCGACAGGATTTTAAGAGAAGGTCAGAAAGCCGTTGACGATTACTTTAAGTTTTTATCCTCGGGCGGCTCGGATTCACCTGTGGAACTTTTAAAAATCGCCGGTGTGGACCTTACCAAAGACGCGCCGTTTATCGCGGCGTTCAGGACTTTTGACGAAGCGGTCAAAGAATATCTCGCTTTGTAATCTATAATAGTTTATCGGAAATTGCCGTTACGGTTTTAAGAACGGAAAACCGTGAGTTTAATATCAACAATAAAATTAACAGCGTTAAAATAAAACTAATCAGCGTTAATTAAGATTAAATGCGACAACTTTTAAAACAACAATCGTAAATCGGAGGAAAAATTATGGATTTGAAAAAAGCGGCGGGAGATATGCCGCACAGTCTCGAAGCCGAGCAGGCGCTCTTGGGGTGTTTGCTTCTTGACGCCAAAATACAACTGGAAGTAGCCTCCGACTTAAAGGAAGACGATTTTTACGCCGAATCGCATAAGTATATTTTCAGCGCGATGGATATGCTTATAAAAAACAATCAGCCCGTTGATCTTGTTACGCTTACGGACGCTTTGGAAAAACAGGGCGCGCTCGATCAGGCGGGCGGAATAGCGTACATAACGGGACTTACCGACGTTATACCGTCATCTGCCAACTATCATAAATATCTCGATATAGTAACCAGGGACAGCATGCTCCGTAAACTTATTTACGGCGCGTCGGACATAATATCCGAATGTCAGACAAGTCTCGATAGATCTTCGGCGCTCGCTTTTGCGGAAAAGACGGTATTCGATATTTCAAACACTGCGGACACAAGTTCGGTTGTTCAGATAAGTAAAGTTATACCCGAAGTCATGATAAAGTTTGACGAACTCGCCAAAAACAAAGGCGGAGCGAGGGGTATAAAAACGCAGTTTATGGGTATGGACAATCTTCTTAACGGTCTGCACGGCAGCGATCTTATAATTCTTGCCGCACGCCCTGGCGTGGGAAAAACCTCGTTTTCTATGAATATAGTGGAAAACGTGGCAATGCAGGGGTACTCTTGCGCGGTATTTTCGCTGGAAATGGGTAAAGACCAACTTGTTCAGAGAATGATGTGCTCGGTTGCGGGAGTAAGCATGGAAAACGCCCTTAAAGGCAGAATGACCAAGACCGAATGGCTGAAAATCGCTCAGGCGCGTGAGATTTTAGGTAAGTCCAAAATTTTTATAGACGATTCTGCCGTAATAACTCCGCAACAAATATTATCTAAATGCAGACGGCTTAAACTGAAATACGGGCTTGACCTCGTTATGATAGACTATATTCAACTTATGACTTCGGGCAGTAATAAAAAGGACGAAAACCGTCAGCAGGAAATTACGGGCATATCGAGAAATCTTAAAATCCTCGCAAAAGAACTTAACGTTCCCGTTCTGGCGCTTTCTCAACTTTCTCGTGCCGTCGAGACCAGAAAGGGCAGACCTCAACTTGCAGACCTCAGAGAGTCGGGCGCAATAGAGCAGGACGCGGATATAGTTATGTTCATACACCGTCCCGATAAGAGCGCGACGGAAAAAGAAATAGCCGAAGGCAAGGTGCAGAAAAACGTCGCGGAGATTCTTGTCGAAAAGCACAGAAACGGTCCGCAGGGTATGTTCAAACTTTATTTCAAGGGCGAATGTACAAAGTTTCTTAATCTTAACGAGGAAGGCGAGCCCGAAGGCGACGCGGAAGAAAGACGCGGCGGCGGAGACGACCTTTCGGGGTACTCCGACCTGCCTGACCCGCCGCCCGAAGAAGATACGCCTTTTTACGACGAAAAGCCCGCGGTTAAAAATATAGACGACGAGATTTTCTGAAGGCGTCTTACGGCGAACGTTTATTATAAATAAACTAAATCAAATAATCTAAAATTTTAATTTATTTTTGAAATATGCGTAAGTGTTCTTATGTATATATGAATATACCTGCAAGTAATAATTGAATAAGTAAAATATTATAAAACAGATAAAAATCAAATTACAAATTACGCATTATAAAAATATAAAAAATAAAAAGTTTTTAATTAAAAAAATATAACCGTAGCGGGAAAAGATATGACTACAAGAATTGAACCTATAACTGAAAAAAGCATTTCGGAAGCCAAAGAGATTTTACTTCAAGGCGGAATTATAGGCATGCCTACCGAAACGGTATACGGACTTGCGGCGGTCGGAACAGATTCCGTTGCGGTAAAGAAAATATACGAAGTTAAGGGAAGACCGTCGGACAATCCGCTCATTGCTCATATACATAAAGATTACGATTTGAATAAACTTGTCTATATAGACAACGATTACGCGACCGAACTTTTCCGCGCATATTCTCCGGGACCGCTTACTCTGGTTTTCAGGAGCAAGGGAGTTATCTGCCGTGAGGCGGTATGCGGCGGAGAAACGCTTGCCGTCAGGATACCTTCCCACGAAGGCTGTCAGCGGCTTTTAAAGGCGGTGGACGCGCCGATTGTTGCGCCGAGCGCAAATTTATCCAAACATACCAGTCCCGTAACCGCCATGCACGTTTATAACGACCTTAACGGCAAAATACCTCTTATACTTGACGGCGGCAAATGTTCGGGCGGAATAGAAAGCACGGTCGTCGACGTAACGGGCGATGTGCCGAGGATACTTCGCGCGGGACTTATCACTAAGGAAATGATAGAGAAAATAACGGAAAAATGCGAGATAGCCCGGCATAAAGAAACCGACAAAGTTCGTTCTCCCGGCGTCAAATACAGACATTACCGACCAAACTGCGAAACCGCTCTTTTTAAGGAAAGCGAACTTGACAAAGTAAAAGAATTATACGAAAGTTACTTAAAAGCAGGTAAAAAACCGTTCGTATTATGTTCTGACAGAGTCAAAGAAAAGTTAGGCGATATGAATTTTCTTCTTTTGGGTAAAAATGAAGAGGAAATAGCGTCTAATCTGTATTTAAAACTTTTGGAAGGCGAAAAAATCGCCGATATAATAATAGCAGTAGAGATGCCCGACGAAAAAGGCGTCAATCTCGGTATAATGAACCGATTAAGGAAATCTTGCGGGTGAATATGAAAAGAATTTTATTCGTTTGCACGGGAAATACCTGTCGCAGTCCGATGGCCGAACT
>CALWBJ010000120.1 GCA_944376035.1 uncultured Clostridia bacterium
ATTATAAGCGATGCTATAACGTCGAAAATCGGCATATCGAAAATCATCGTCGCGCCGATACCTATAAGGGAACCTACCGATGAGAGTGCGTCCGAGCGGTGGTGCCATGCGTCTGCTTTTAAAGAGAGAGAGCGGATTTTTTTTGCGTAAAAGTATGTATACCAGAACATACCTTCTTTGACCGCTATCGATATGATAGCCGCAATCAGCGCAAGCATGGTGGGTTGCTGTATGGAAGCGTAACTGCCGTCTATAAGTTTTACAGTTCCGTCATAGCCTATGAGTCCGCCGGTAAAGAAAAGAAGTACAGACAATATTATCGCGGCAATACATTCAAGCCGTTCGTGTCCGTAAGGGTTCTTGCTGTCTAGCGGTTTACTTGCTATTACTACGCCTACCATTACTACGACCGTGCTTATAACGTCCGACGCCGAGTGTACCGCGTCGGAAATCATTGCCGAAGAGTTGCCTATAAAACCTGCGGCGAGTTTGAAACCCGTAAGAATTATATTTACTATTATTGTAATAACAGAAACTTTGAGAGCGATTTTTTTAATGTCCGCGTCTTTCATAAATTACCTTCTGAACAGAATTTGTGCCGATTATTTTATGCGCTTAAACGGTTGGGCGCGAAAATTACGGCACATAAAGTTTTACCATACATTATATGCCGCGGGGATTGACTTGTCAACAGATTGAGTATATAATTATTTTAATAAAAATAACTTAAAATAAAGGAAAAAATTATAAAATAAATGAAAGCGGTAATTCAGAGAGTTTTAAATTCCGTTCTTACGGTGGACGGCAAGACTGTTTCGGAAACGGGCAAGGGATATGTTATTTATCTGGGCGTGGGTAAGGGCGACACTGTAAAAGACGCCGATTACTTTATAAAAAAAATTCCGACGCTCAGGATATTTTCCGACGATGCGGGAAAGATAAATTTATCCGTAAAGGACGTTGGCGGGGAGATTCTTTTGGTTTCTCAGTTTACTTTATATGCGGACGCCTCGCACGGGAATCGACCGGACTTTATGAAAGCCGAACTTCCCGAGCCTGCTAAAAGTCTTTATGAATACGTGGGTAAAGGACTTGAAAATCAAGGGTTAAAAGTTAAATACGGCGTGTTCGGGGCGGATATGAAGATAAATCAGACAAACGACGGGCCGTTTACGCTTATTATGGAGAGTTTGAAATGAAAAACCTATTTTCTATTATAGCCGTACTTTTGGGTTGCGCGATAATTTTCGCGGCTACGGCATTTATTTGCTCATTATTTTTAGACGGCATATTTATTATTATATTATACTTAATATACGCTATCTGCTTTGTTTCGGTGATAGTTCTTGCGGTGGCGGGATTTATAAAATCCGCAAAAAAGAATAATTCCGATACGGAAGATACTCAAAAGGAAAAAGAAAGAGAAAATAAGTAAAAAATCATAAACTCGAATTAAAAACTGTCAATGCCGACAAAAATGCGGATAACCCGAAATAGCATTTAGACAGCAATAAAGAATAAAACTTAATAAAAAATTTCTGATGTTTTTATTTGTAAAGAAATATTTTTTATTTATTATAATTTAAAAATATTGTTATAGGAGGAAGAGTTTATGACTAAACTTAAAAATTTAGTTGCGGTCTTGATTTCGGTTTGCGTTTTTCTTACTGTTTCCGCATGCGGAGGAAATGATGGAAACCAAACGGGAGGTACGGGCAGCACGGATACGGGTGAAAAATGGACTATTCAGCATGTTTACGACAAGGCGGTAGATTTGGGATTTGAAGGCTCTCTCGACGACCTTATAGCGTTGTTTAAAGGGGACAAGGGCGACCAAGGCCAACAAGGCGAACAAGGTATTCAGGGAGAAAAAGGCGACAAGGGAGACAAGGGAGACGTGGGCGAGAACGGCGTAGGTATTAAAGATATAACGGTAAATGAAGATAAAAGACTTATTATAACGCTTACAAACGACAGAGTTATAGATTGCGGTTCGATGGCGAAAGATGAGTCCGACTATGAAAATCTGCAGTGCCTTGATTTTTATCCCTTAGACGACGGCACTTACGGTGTGAGCGCGGGTAGGGCTGTATATTTGAGTAATATTGAGATACCCGAAACATATTGCGGAAAACCTGTAAGTAAAATACTTGACAATGGTTTTTCCGGTTTGGAATATCTGAAAAAAATATCTGTTCCCGACAGCGTCAAGGATATTGGAGAGTTTGCATTTTCCTCATGTAAGTTTCTTAATACGGTAGTTATAAGCAAAAACAGCGCTTTGCAAAATATAGGCCGTGCGGCATTTCACGGATGCGAGTCGCTTTTATCTTTTACTTTGACTGATGATGTGGTAAGTATAGGGGAAGACGCTTTCTGGGGATGCAAAATTGCGGAAGTGTATAATTATTCTTCATTAAATATAATAAAGGGTGAAACCGAAAACGGGTGCATTGGATTAAACGCTTTTGATATATATACTTCCGACCAGCCGAGTAAAATTTGTATTTCGGGAGATTTTGCTTTTTATGACGGGGAAGTCAATTACCTTATTGATTACAGAGGAACGAATGTCAACATAACTCTTCCCGATGATTTTAAGGGCGAAGAATATGAAATATACAAACGTGCGTTTGAAAATAAAGGACTTATAAAATCAGTTTCGACAGGCGAAAACTCTAAGATATCCGCGATAGGAGCAATAGCGTTTAAAGGTTGTTCGGAGTTAAAAGAATTTATTTTACCAGAAAGCGTTTTAAAAATAAACGAACAGGCTTTTTATAACTGTGGATTACTTACTGATTTTACAGTACCTTACAGCGGAAAACTTACATTTATAGGTGAAGGCGCATTTATGAATTGCCATGGACTTAAAGAATTTATTATACCGACAGTCGTAGCAACAATAGAAAGGAGTGCGTTTTTCGGAACTGATAAATTAACTATTTACGCTTCTGCGGCTGAAAAACCTGCCGGTTGGAATGTGATTGGAATAATTCAGGCGCGCAAGTTATTTGGGGTTATAACGGCGAATAAATATATTTTGCAGAAATTTTTAGTATCGAAAAGAAAAACTTTATAAAACGACCGCGGCGAACGCTTTAAGCGTTCGCCGCGTGTTCTTTATTTATAACTTTTTACTTTTAACTTATTTCTTATTAAAATAATATTGTTAATTATTATTGATATAGTCTGTATTTATGCCGCAATATAAACGGATAAAGCGATAAATAATTTAATCTGTTTTTGCGTTTTACATCAATAAAATTGCGAGTATTACTCCGAGCGCTACAAAAGAAAGTATGGATATTATGAGCGCGGCTGTGTTTGCTCCTTTATCTTCATTGTGCTTTATAGAAATGCTCGTGGCAATAATATTACATATCTGCGCGACTAATCCCTGCAAAAATGTTACAAGCGCTGCGAACGCGCACATAACCACTCCGAACCATAGAAATATCCATACTATAAAGCCTTTATCGCTCATTATCTGTCCGTTGTTTGTTACAAGATAATATATAAAATAAATAAATAGGGCAGACAGTGCAATAAGAAAAATATGTAATATGGAGTAAAAAACTCTTTTCGGTCCTTTTGCCGTAAAGACATTTGCAATATGACCTATGGTCTGAGATATAATTTTCGGATTCATAAAACCACTCCTTTAAACTTTTTTCCTTAAAACATTTAAAAACCTTTATTTGTTATAAGGCTTAAAATATTGTTAAGCGCCTTAATAGATATTTATTTCATTTACGCCATATTTAACAAAAAATTGCAAATAAGAAAAGATAAAGTGTATTAAAATATTTCAATTTATAATTTCGCTCAGATAAAAATGAGTATGTTATGATAAAACAGGCATGATTAAAATAAAAACACCCCGCAGGCGATAGTAAAGAATAATTTACCGACGTCGGACGGGGTGTGAGAATTTATTTTTTTTCGGAATTTTCTTTTCGCCTTTTATAATCTTCAAGGGCAAGGGCGAGTTGGTCGCCGCAAGAAGTGTTACTGCGGCATTTGATGCCTTTTAACGTGGCTATCACTTCGTCTATCGGTTTGCCGTCCACAAGCCTTGCTACCGCTTGCAGATTGCCGCTGCATCCGCCGATGAATTTAACGTTTTTTATTCTGTTGTCCTCGGTTACGTCGTATATTATCTGTCTTGAACAGGTTCCTCTTGTCAAATAAGTCTGCATTTTTAGTTATGTTGCTCCTGAAATTTATAATAATATGTATTTTTGCGCCGGATGAAAGTTTTATCCGACCGCAAGTTTAAATTAAATTTTAATTCGTTTAATGTTTTTTAGTCCACAAGGTTTTCGTAAACGTTTCTGTAAACGTCGGCTGTTTTTTCTCCCCATTTTTTATAAACGTCTTTTGCAATCTGACGGTTGGGGACAACGAGTTTAAGTTCCAGAACGGGCTGGACGGGTTCGATTATTTTCAGATATACGGTATAAGTTCCGTCTTTATTCATGAAATAATCTGCTACGCATTCCTGTTTTCTTCTGTATTTGGCGCGGTTGTTTTTTATGAAAAGCGAAATTTCTTCGCGCGTTGACGCGGGAATTTTTATAAAGAAATTTGCAAGACATATCCGACCGTCGGGGGTGATTGTGTAAAGCGGTTCGCCGGAAGAACTTATATTGTATATCCAGCCGCAGTCTAAAAGTTGGCGGAGTATCGGCTGACAGTCCATATACGCGAGCCAGTTATTGGACGAACAACACATATCCAAAATGGTGTTTTCGGAAAGAGGAACTTCCATCTTATCAAAGACGAACAGAATTATTAACTTGTTTAACGAAGAATCGCCTTTGACTTGCATAAGTACCCCGTTTTTTCTTTTGATGTAAAATTTTATGAGTTTATCCGCCGCAGCCCGCAAACAGTCTGCCTTTCCGACTTATTATGAATTTAACGCACATAAATGAATTCAATAAGCATGTAATCGAAAAGTGTAAGTTCAAAGTCATTATCGGATATTATGGCACACCTATTATATCACATATTTGAAATTTGTAAACAAGTTTATATAAAAAAATAAAAAATTATAATAAAAAAAGTTTATATTATTGAAAAAAATGTGCTATAATTATCTTGAATTATTATGTAACGGAGGAAACGGTCTTGACCAAGCGCGAAGAACTGGATGTTTTTATGCAGAGAATAAACGAGTTTATAGAAAGCAAATATATTCTCGCAGATATAAAAATCGTAAATTTACTGAAATCCATCGCCGCGTCGGAGACACTTCTTGCGCTCTTTAAAAACTGTCTTACGGGATTTGATTATGAAGCGGCTAAAAAGAAGTATCTCGTTAAAAGCCCGTATCTTTCGGACAGCAAGGGCGAGTTTGTTCTTCCACCAAACCCTCGCGAAATTTTGGCATTCATATTCAATATACTGGTCGATATAGACGCTAAGCGTATTATTTTAAGTGAGTTTTTAAGCAAATATTTTTACGAAGACGGCAGTTGTTACGCAGGTTATTCCGCGTTTATAAATTCCATGATAAGACCTTTCGGCGCATGCGTTGAAACTTTGATGGAGAGCGTTATAGAAGGCAGTCTTCAAGACCCCGTTGAGGCAGTTAACGAGGCGGAAGAGAATCTTGCAAAACAAAAGGAATTAGACGAAATAGAGCGTAAAAAAGACGAGGAACTGCAAAAAAAGTCTTACGGCAAAAACGCTAAAAAAATAAAAGAACTTCTGCTTATCGATAAGAAAAAAGTTAAAGAGAGTAATCTCAATCCAAAAGCAAAAGAAGAAGCGCTGCTTGTTATAGATATGCTTGCCAACGTCGTCGAATCCATGGATAAAGACGCTGTGAATTACGCTTTCGTCGCTTATAAAAATACCGCGAGAATTCATAAAATTCTCTTTTTCGGAAGAGTTAAAAAAATAGGTAAGTTGCTGAACGTTTGATTTAAAATTTCAGGCAAATTAAATTTTTGTTTTATGCGTCTTACATTTGTTTATATAAAGCATATCTATATAAACTTTGTAACTTTTTATGATTTGAGGGTTAATAAGTTTAAAATTTTAGTCGAAGGTATATCTTTTCGGTTAAATATTATTAAAAATTATCGGCGTTGGTTTTTATAACTTAAATTTCCGATATTCAGCAGAGAGTTGACGCAATGCGTCAATTATTTATTTTGTGTAAGGGGCTACTATTTATGGATTTAGAAGAAAAGACGCTTGAAGAGAATTATTTGTATAAAGGAAAAATTCTCAATTTAAAAAAAGACACCGTAATTCTGCCCGACGGTAAAAAGTCCGTCCGCGAGGTAGTAGAGCACAGCGGCGGCTGCGCGGTAATGTGCGTTAAAGACGGAAAAGTATTTATGGTGAGTCAATTCCGTTACCCTTATAAAGAAGTAGTCCTCGAATTACCCGCAGGAAAGATAAATCAGGGGGAAAGCCCGGAAGAGACCGCAAAAAGAGAACTCGAAGAAGAGAGCGGCATTACGGCGGGAAGAATGGAAAAACTTTTTGAAATTTATCCGTCGCCCGGTTATACCGCAGAAAAAATTTATATATACCGCGCTTATGATTTAATTGAGGGCCCTGTTCATACCGATGAGGGTGAGTTTTTAAACGGGGGCTGGTTTGACCTTGAAGAGGTAAGAACTAAAATCAGGAGCGGTGAAATTAAGGATGCAAAAACTTTGGTCGCCATTCTCGATTATTTTGCAAATTGCGGAAAAGCAGAATAACTTATTTTTAAATCAGTCGGAAATTATATCTTTTGCTTTTTGTATTATAGAAGAAAATAAGAATTGTTATTTATAAGAAAAATTATAATGAGTAAAATTGTAATTATAAATAATGTAAAAACAAAAAATCAATAAAATTCAGATTGTAAAATACTCAAACAAAATAATTTGTGTTTGTTATACTTGTTTATATTAAGTAAGGGAAAACGAGAGAAATTCGAAAAAAGAAGGAAAAAACTTTGAAAAGAAACGATGTAAGGAACGTAGCGATAATTGCGCACGTCGACCACGGTAAAACAACTCTGGTAAACGAAATGCTGAAACAGGGCGGAATATTCCGCGCCAATCAGGAAGTGGCGGACAGGGTCATGGACTCTGGCGACCTGGAGCGTGAACGCGGAATAACCATACTTGCCAAAAACACATCTGTTTTTTATAAAAATATAAAGATAAATATAGTAGATACCCCCGGCCACGCCGACTTCGGCGGTGAAGTGGAGCGCGTTCTCAAAATGGTAAACGGAGTTCTGGTACTTGTCGACGCATGCGAAGGACCGATGCCGCAGACGCGTTTCGTCATGCAGAAAGCGCTTGAACTCAATCATAAACTTATAATCGTCGTCAATAAAATCGACCGTCCGGACGCACGTCTTTCAGAAGTTCAGGACGAGATTTTAGAATTGCTTTTCGACCTTAACGCAAGCGACGAGCAGATAGACAGTCCCATAATATTCTGCTCGGGACGCGCGGGTACGGCTACTACCGATATAAATGTTCCCGGTAAGGATCTCACGCCGCTTTTCGACGCGATAGTCAATTATTTTGAACCGCAGGAAGTGGACTTTGACGCGCCTTTACAAATGCTTATTTCATCCATAGATTATAACGAATATGTGGGACGTATAGGTATAGGAAGGATAGAGAGGGGCACTGCAAAAACAAACCAGGAAGTTGAGACTTGTAACTATAATATTTCAGGAAAGGAAACGCGCGGTAAACTTGTCAGTATATTCCAGATCGAGGGGCTTAACAGAGTCCCTGTCGAAGAAGCCAAAGCGGGCGATATCGTCTGTATAAGCGGGCTTGATAACCTTTCCATAGGCGATACGGTTTGTTCTCCCGAAAAGGTTGAACCGGTCCCGTTTGTCAAGATATCCGAGCCGACGGTAGAAATGCATTTTTAGGTAAACGACAGTCCGTTTGCGGGAAAAGAAGGTAAGTTAGTAACTACAAGACATCTCCGAGACAGACATTTTAAAGAAATGCTCAAAGA
>CALWBJ010000121.1 GCA_944376035.1 uncultured Clostridia bacterium
GCACATTCGTAACTGCCCGAAAAAGTGCGGGTTAAGTAGTTCATGGTTATTCTTTCACCGTTATTGCCGTATAGGAGCATATGATATATATTTGCGGGAAGGTCTTTAACCGGCACGTCAAGGCTGAATCCGTAATGACGTGCAAGCGCGGAAAAATACATATCCGCCATTTTGCCGCTGTCGAGATTCCAGCCGGTAACGGTCATCGCCCCCTCGCGAAGAGTCTTGTTTTTATCTTTTACAACGAGGTCCTCGTCTATAACGTTTTTAAACCCCAGTCCGTGGCACTCGGGACAGGCGCCGAATGGATTGTTGAATGAAAACAGTCTCGGCTCTATCTCCTCTATACTTACCCCGCAGTCGGGACATGAATATTTAGTGGAAAAAAGCATGCTTTCGCCGCCCGCTATTTCCACTACTACCAATCCGTCCGCAAGTTTCAATGCCGTTTCCAGACTGTCGTTAAGTCGCTTTTCAAAGCCTTCTTTAATAACGAGCCTGTCTACTACCACGCTTATATTGTGTTTTACGTTTTTATCGAGTTTTATTTCTTCGCCGAGGTCGTATACCACTCCGTCGATTTCCACGCGGGCAAAGCCGCTCTTTTTATAGCCTTCGAGATTTTTTGTATACTCCCCTTTTTTACCCCTAACGACGGGCGCGTTTATATAGATTTTTGTACCCTGCGGCAGCGCTATGACCTTATCCGCTATCTGGTCCACCGTCTGACGCGCAATCTCTTTGCCGCATTCGGGACAATGCGGAACTCCCGCCCTTGCAAAAAGCAGACGGAAATAATCGTAAATCTCGGTAACCGTTCCTACCGTCGAACGGGGATTGTGAGAAGTGGTTTTCTGGTCTATGGATATAGCAGGAGAAAGACCGTCTATACTGTCCACGTCCGGCTTTTCCATCTGCCCCAGAAACATACGCGCGTAACTTGAAAGACTTTCCACATATCTTCTCTGACCTTCGGCGTATATGGTTTCAAATGCAAGAGTGGATTTTCCGCTGCCCGAAAGTCCCGTAAAAACCACAAGTTTGTCGCGCGGTATGGTTACGTCTATATTTTTGAGGTTATTTTCCCTCGCTCCTTTAACTGTAAGAAATTCTTTCATATTATTTTCTCATCTTTATTTTAAGTCTTGCTATCGTATCACGTATCTCTATGCACTTCTCAAAGTCAAGATTTGCGGACGCAATCTTCATAAGCGCTTTGAGTTTTTCTATCTCTTCGGGAATATCCGCTTTCTTTACTTCGCGGGTACTGTCCGCTTTCTTTGTTATTTCCAAAGTGTTTACTACGTCTTTTACTATTGTCTTGGGTACTATCCCGTGTTCAAGATTATATTTACTCTGAATTTTTCTTCTTCTCTCGGTCTCTGTTATCGCGCGGTTCATGCTTCCCGTCATATTGTCGGCATACATTATGACTCTGCCTTCGGCATTTCTCGCCGCTCTGCCGATTGTCTGAATAAGCGAAGTCTCGCTTCTTAAAAAGCCTTCCTTATCGGCGTCGAGAATAGCCACGAGTTTGACTTCGGGAAGGTCAAGACCTTCTCTTAACAGGTTTATTCCGCATAGCACGTCGAACTCTCCGTTTCGTAGTGCGGACACTATCTCGATACGCTCCATCGTATCGATATCGCTATGCATATATCTTACTTTAACGCCGCTTTCTTTTAAATACTCGGTAAGACTTTCCGCCATTTTTTTAGTTAGCGTGGTTATAAGCACCCTGCCTTTATCGGCGACAGTGGCGTTTATCTCTTTTAAAAGATCGTCTATCTGATTTTTGGTCGGGCGCACGCTTATTTCGGGATCGAGAAGTCCTGTCGGTCTGATAAGTTGTTCCACGACCTGTCCCGCCTGTCCGAGTTCGTAAGGCGCGGGCGTCGCCGAAACGCATATCATCTGTCCCACACGCGCATCGAATTCCTCAAAAGTAAGCGGACGGTTATCGAACGCCGATTTAAGTCTGAATCCGTATTCTACGAGGCTTGTCTTTCTCGACCTGTCGCCGTTGTACATCGCGCCTATCTGCGGTATGGTCATGTGCGATTCGTCTATAAATACCACAAAATCTTTGGGGAAATAATCGAGAAGCGTAAACGGCGGCTCGCCTATATTTCTTCCGTCGAAATACCTGCTGTAATTTTCTATGCCTTTACAAAATCCTATCTCTTTAATCATTTCAAGGTCATAGTCGGTACGCTGTTCAAGACGCTGAGCCTCTATAAGTTTACCTTCCTCTTTAAAAAACGCAACTTCCTTTTCTTTGTCGCGCTCTATCGCGGCGGTGGCGAGATTAAGTTTTTCCTGCGCTACGGCATAGTGGCTTGCGGGAAATATAACCGCGTGTTTGAGTTCGGAAATGACCTTTCCCGTTACAAACTCCGCCTCACATATCCTGTCGATAGTATCACCGAAAAACTCCACTCGAATTATAATTTCCGTATTTGCAGACGGAAAAATATCCACTATATCCCCCCTCACCCTGAAAGAGGAACGTGAAAAATCCACGTCTTTTCTGGTGTACTGAATACCTACAAGCCTGCGCATAAGTTCGTCCCTACCGATCTCGTCGCCGGGACGGAGAGAAACGGCAAGCCTATAATACTCTTCGGGCGCGCCTAAGCCGTATATGCATGATACCGACGCCACGACTATAGTATCCGACCTCTCTGCAAGAGAACAGGTGGCAGAATGGCGGAGTTTATCTATCTCGTCGTTTATTGATAAATCTTTCTCGATATATGTATCGGTACTCGGAATATACGCTTCCGGCTGATAATAATCATAATAACTTACGAAAAATTCCACTCTGTTTTCGGGAAAAAACTCTCTGAATTCGTTACAAAGTTGAGCGGCGAGGGTTTTGTTATGCGCTATTACGAGAGCGGGGCGGTTTACGTTCTTTATGACGTTTGCCATTGTAAAAGTCTTACCCGAACCCGTAACGCCTAAAAGCACCTGGGTGCGCAAACCGTCGTTTAAACCTTCTGTAAGTTTTTCAATCGCCTGCGGCTGGTCGCCCGTAGGCTTATATTTTGAATGAAGTATGAAATTACGTTTTTCCATAAAATATTCTCTGTAAATAAACTTTTATAAATATATTTTTTTGTATATTAAGCACGTTTGTTTAATCAAAGTCATGACCAACATCTGCGCATACCTATTAAAATCAGTTTTTTAAAGATTAAAATATCGCTTTTAGTATAAGACCTATGACAAAACTCAGCACCGCAAGCCCGACTGACAGTCCAAGTCTGAAAATCAGATTTCTTTTCATCATCAAAGCGTCACGCTTATATGCTTTTCCCTTTTCGGTGAGCGTTATGCAATATACGGTTTCCCCGTGCCTGTCCGAATAAACTAAATCATAATAACCGTCCTGATGCAGCGCTACCACAATTCTTTCAAGTTCGGTAAGCGTAACCGTATCCGTCCCCGCAAGTTTAAGAAGATCGATAGGACTTATCAGCACCGCCTTTTTATCTTTTGCCGCCGAATAGAGCACCCCCATCACTCTGTTTTCTTTTTTGGAAAGCATTATCTTCCCCCCAGCGCAAGGATAAGCACGGCAATAAGCGCAGAAACCGCGCCGCCCGCCGCAGAACCTAAAAACGCATAAAGAAAATAGTATTTGCGCGAACGGTGTTCGGTTATTTCGTCGTCAATACGGTTTTCAAATACCAACCTGCCCTTGGGAGTAGGACAGAGACACACTTCCTTGTCGTCTTCGTACTTTACGCTGATATATTCACGCGCGGAAAGCATTTCAAGGCATTCTCGTATACCTTCCTCGTCCATACCGAAAGACACGTCCATGGCGGCTATAAGAGTGGATATTTCAACTACTTTATATCCCGAATTAAGACACTCCCCGTTTATTATATCAAGTAATTTCAGACATCTTTTATCAAGCATGGTTCACCTAACTTTACTTAATATATTTTGCGGAAAAAAATGCTAAAAATACCTTTCTGCACAAAATTCTCGATTGTGTAACGGGTCAATCGGCAAAAATACGATGAAAAAGGTTTTTTCGGAAAGTTTTAACGATTTGTTTTAAAAGAAAACCTTGTTTTTTACGCTTGCGCATACGTAATCGCTTTTATCGTATTGATTTTATCACAAATATATTATTTATACAAGCAAAGCGACCCCGAAAAAGCAAAAAAACGAACATCCGTTCGTAATTACTTATTGCGTCTGCGTATCTGTGAATTCCCGATTAGAATTTTTATAATCTCGTCTATATTTTTTCTTAATCGTTTAATAACTTTTTTTAATCAAACATTTAGAAATCTTTGTTTTATTTATAGCCGTTCTGCCGGTCTCATTATGAGACCGGCAGAACCCGTTAAAATTATATTATTACATTTATTTTACTCTTTTATTTATAAAGTCGCTAACAAAACAAACCTAACCGACTATTCGGAACGCAGCGCAACGACGGGGTCCTTTTCAGCCGCAATACGCGCGGGGATAACGCCCGCTATAAGAGTAAGCACGAAACTTATAATTACAAGCACTAACGCGTCGGTGATTTTTAAGGAGGCTATTCTCCCAACGTTGGTTATAAACCGGGCAATAATAAGATTGATAGGTATACTGAGAATATATGTTATGATTACCCCTAAAAATCCTGCAAACAAGCCTATAAGGAAAGTTTCCGCGTTGAATATGCGTGAAATATCCTTCTTTCTCGCGCCTATACTTCTTAGCACGCCTATTTCCTTTGTTCTTTCAACTACAGATACGTATGTTATTATGCCTATCATTATACTCGATACCACCAAAGATATGGCGGTAAACGCTATAAGAACAATCTTAACCGCATCGACAATGGTATTAAGCGCCGAGAAAAGCATTGCCGTGGAATCGGAATAATATACCTTGTCTTCTTCCTCCCTGCCTTCTTGCTCGTTCCATTTATCGAGATAGGCTTTCATTTCCTCTTTTGCGTCGTAACCGGTTGAATATATCTGTAATTTCGTTACCTGATCGCTTCCCGCCAGAGTGCGAACACTCTCCTGCCGTGGCTTGCTTATTTTGGGAATCGTGCTATCGGGAGTGATATCGAAAATCGTTTTCACGGTTACAGTTTTATTTTCCTGAGCCGCGGCAGCGTTAACAATATCAGACTCCTTATTGCTTTCAAGCACTTTTTTCACAAACTTTGAAGTATACGCTATTCCGTTATCGAGCACACCCTGTGAAACCGATTCTTTTAAACGGAC
>CALWBJ010000122.1 GCA_944376035.1 uncultured Clostridia bacterium
TCCCATCAGGTGGCCACCTGATGGGAATTTTCGCTCGAAACGAGGAAAATCCGTTTTCGTAAGGATAATGTCAAGAATTTTGTGTAAACACCTTGTAGATTTTTTGGTGTTTTTGCTAAAAAATTCAGCTAATTGAGCTTGGGCAAGCGCGGAATTTTCCGTCGAGGGCAACAGCGATTACGAACTGAGTTTCTGGGTAAAAACACAGTTCAATTACGACGCTTTTGTGTATTCAACCGTTATCCAGTATAAAGCCGACGGAAGTCCGGCGAATATTCCCGTTTACAACGGTAAAGCCGACGGCGATATTCCTTATTACGGAATGACTAACAGTTTCAATCCGCCGTGGATTTACAGGGTTTACGGAAATACAGTAACTTCCGAGAACCCTGACGGCTGGGTTAACGTACGTTATTATTTTAATTCTTCATCCGAGGCGTCTTGCTGCGTTTTCGGTCTGGACATATCAGGACTAACCAATCAGAAAGGACATGCTCTCTGGCTCGATGAGGTAAGTATAACCGCTTATGATAATATAGCAAATCTTGACTTCGAATATGCTGATAATATGAACAGACCTGTGGGCTGGTTTGCGAGCACCGCGAGAGATAACGCTCTGGATTACAGAGTAGTCAGCGATGTCTATCACAGCGGTAATTCAAGCCTTTATATAAAAACAGATTCGCTAAACAATCCGCAAAGTATTATAAGTTCGGCACTTATTCCCGTAAACAGGACGGGTGGCAAACGTATATATGAAATCTCTTTCTATGTTTCGTCGAGAAACAGTAATTTTAAGAGTATACAGTTGGATTTATGGTATTATAATCAGGACGGACTTAAAATTTGCGCCACAAACATCGATACATTGGCGTCGTCTGCCGTGGGAACAATAAAAAGCCTTAATTCGGGTTCGGAAAGAAGCGAAAGGTCGTATGTGTTTACCAGGCTGGATATAGACGCTGACGCATATTATGTCAGTCCGGTATTCACATTAAGCGAGGGCGCAGCGGAAATATGGCTTGACGATATTACCATAAAACAGGTTGAAGACGACGGCACTATCATTGTTGCTCAGAACGATTTTCATGCCAAAGACGAATCGGGCAACATCGGAAGGTGGACGGTAGTCGACGATGATTTAAACTATGTTACCGACAACGCCTTATCCCATAATGTCGAAGTCGGTCAAGGAACCACGACGTATTACGGTAGCCTTACTTCTTCCGACGGTAATGATTTTATGAGATACAGCACTAATACCATTGAAACTGCTTATGAATACAGAATAGTATTGTGGTATAGGAGCGCAAAAGCGGTACAGGTTCAGTTACGGTTTCTTAATTACATGAGGAAAGAATACGTCGGTGAAAGGAAATCGTTTGATTTATCTTCTTCGTCCGACTGGGTAAGTGAAGAAATAATATTTATTTCTCCGAGTGTTACCTATCTCGATGTGCTTGTAAGAAATCTAAGCGGCGGCACTCTCGATATTTCAAAAATTATTATTTATCAAGGAGATTCAAAAAAAGCCGATATGAGTTGGTCGGCGAGTTGGATAAATTATTATAAAGATTTCCGTTGGAGTAAAGAAAATACCTCTTTTTATTACCGTAAGACGATAGAGATTTCGGGCACGGAAATCGTTTATGCTCCTTTGCAGTTTACGGCGGATGACCAAGTGGCGCTTTATGTTAACGGTATTAAAATACTTTCAACTATCGGCGACGCTTCCTCTTCGTGGTCGGCCATAAATATAGTTGAGATACAGGATTATACGGCGTTTCAGAAAGTAATTCAGAACGGTACGGACATGAGCGAAGGAATAAAATAAATAACTGAACATACATGTAATTTAATTATTTAACAACTGAAATTAGTTTTAAGCGACGATACAGATTGCTGATTTATTTTAATAGGTATATTGTGCCGAAGTTAATCTAACGACTTTTCGAAAAGTAAAATGGTTGTTGACAAATAGTCGTTTAGGTTGTAGAATATAAAAAAATTACATTTAAAAATCTGTGAGAGAATGATGCTTATAAGTATAAACAGAAACATTATAGACACCCTTTCTAAAACTGAATTGGATATTGTGCATTTTATAAATGACAACGAAGATAAGTTTTCCGAATTGTCTATTGGCGACATAGCCCGGAAAACATTTTCATCGATATCCACCGTTTCAAGAGCAATTCGGAAATGCGGAATCAACGGATTTCAGGAATTAAGATACCGTGCGATTAATAATGTGCAAAAAAAAGACGTCAGATATATGACCGATATTATAAACAGATCTCTTATCGATGCCCAGGAAACTATTGACCGTATTTCCGTTACAGAGTTGTTAGAAACCGTTCGTTTGATAAAAGAATGTAACAAAATATACGTATTTGCCCGCGGTTTGAGTGAATATGTTGCGGAGGAGTTCGCTCTTAAATTACAGTTGCTCGGTAACGACGTCGCTTTTTATCACGACCCGAATATAATGAGAATCTGCTCGGAAAAAATGAAAAAAGGCGATCTTTTGATTGTTTTTTCATTAAACGGTAAAACTGCCGAATTGGTTGAGTCTTCTCAGAATGCTTTTTTCAGAGGTATTCCGATTGTACTTTGTTGTTGTGATGAAAATACTCCAATGAGTGAGTTTGCGCACTGTAAACTGACAGGGTATCAACAATCGGATCACTCGATAAAAGATTACGAGGTTGCGTCAAGATTGTCCTTACAGATAATATCAAGGCTTATAACGGATTACCTTGTTGTATACAGACAGAATATATAAAGAGTAAAACAGATAAAATATTTTTTATTAAATTTGATTAAAGAATATTTTTATCTGTTTTATTATTTTAAAGAAAATTGATTTATATAATTTTTCGAAAATTTTAAAGTATGTAAATTGATAAAAGAGCGAATACGGAGCGAACGTACTGCCATAATCGGGTAGCGTAACTTGCGAAGGAATTTTGCGCTGTAAGTTCGTAACCCTGTATGTCAGAGGGGTGAGGCGTTATTTACGACGGAGTCATACGCTGTAAGCGGTAGTCTTAAAAGTAATTGACAAAAGAGAAAAGAAAATTTTTAACATATAGTTTGATGTCGGCAATGCAGTTGAAAATGTTTTCATTTTTTGGAAATGTTTTTAATTGTGTTTTTTTTAAAAAAATTTTTCCGTTTGGTATAATTTTTACAGGAGATATGTTATATGTTTTATACTTTTACGCCCAATCCGGCAGTCGATATGAATTTTAATGTCAAATCCATGCGTGCCGGTACGGTGAACAGGACATCGGACTTATGTTATACGCCTAACGGGAAAGCGCTGAATGTCAGTTTTGTTTTAAAGCATTTCGGTGTGGCAAGCATGACATTCGGTTTTTATGGAGGTTTCACAGGAAAGTACATAGTTGATCAAGCGAATGCGCGCGGGGTGCCTGTTTTTCCAGTTTGGGTAGACGAACCGACGCGAATAAACATTTTTGTGAATAATAAAGGCAAAGAATACAAGATGGTTGGAGAAGGTTCGTATGTAGACAGAAAAGCGCAGTTAGAGATGTTGAAAATGATAGAGTCGAAAAGAGATATGGAATATCTCTGTGTCAGCGGAAGTCTGCCAAAAGGCATTTCTCCGACGTTTTATGATGAAATATTACTTGTTTGCGAGAAAAACAAAGTTAAGGTTATTTTGGATTCAAGTAATTCCAAAATTAATTGTCTGCTGAAATATCGTCCGTTTTTAATTAAACCTAACGACGAGGAATTAAAGTTATTCGGACTGTCCGCGAAGACCGAAAAACTCGCCGCGGAATCGCTGAGAGAACTTTACAGACGCGGGGCACGGAACATCTTGCTCACCATGGGAGATAAGGGCGCGTATTTTTATAACGGCGAAAAAATTTATTATAGCAATACCGTGCCGGTACGGTTGGTAAGTTCTGCCTGCGCCGGCGATGCGGCATTGGCTGCTTTTTTAAGCGTCTGGATCAGGAATGATTACGGTCATATAAAGCAAGCGATGAAGATATCTGCTGCGGTAGGCGCAAATGTAGCCGAGAGTAACGGAATAGGGGATTTGGCAAACGTGGAAAAATATGAAGCCGGAATAACCGTAAGAGAAGTAAAGAATGTGTAAATGGAGGAAACGTCATGTCGTTAGTTTCATCAAAGGAATTGCTTTTAAAAGCGCAAAAAGAAGGGTATGCGGTAGGCGCGTTTAACGTAGAAAATATGGAGATGATTCAGGCGGTAGTAGCGGCGGCCGAAGAGATGAATTCACCCGTAATTATTCAGACAACGCCTTCTACTTTAAAATATGCAGATCTCGGTTACTATTATTCAAACGTAAAATTTGCAGCGGAAAACGCGAGGATACCTGTTGTTATACACTTGGATCACGGCGACAGTTTTGATCTCGCCATGCGTGCTTTGCGAGGTGGATATACCTCTGTAATGATTGACGGCTCACATAATCGGTTTGAAGATAACATAGCGCTTACCAGATCTGTCGTAGACGCATGTCGTCCGGCAGAAGTGCCTGTTGAGGCTGAACTCGGAAAAGTCGGCGGGAAAGAAGACGATTTGGACGGAGGCGCAGGCGGTTATACCGTTCCTGGCGAAGCGGAGGAATTTGTTGCGCGCACAGGTGTGGATTCCCTGGCGATTGCGATTGGTACGGCTCACGGAGTTTATAAGGCTGAACCTAAGATTGATCTGGATAGATTGAGCGAAATCAGGGCGCTTGTGAGTGTTCCTTTGATTTTACACGGGACATCCGGCGTTCCTGACGAAGTTGTTAAAGAATGTGTAAAGCGCGGTATTTGTAAAGTAAATTATGCTACGGATTTAAGGATAGCCTTCTCTGACGGCGTAAAAAAAGTTCTTTCTGAAAGACCCGAGACGTATGATCCGAAGAAATACAATTCGGTCGGCAGAGACTTTGTAAAAGAATACGTCAGACAAAAGATAACTGTTTTAGGCAGTTGTAATAAAGTTTAATACGGATACAAAAATTTTTTTAATGCCGGAGATTTACTTTTATTTGCTTATATAATGTATAAAACAAAATAAGGAACAAGAAGTCTGTTATTAAACAGATTATAAATTAGGAGTGTTGAAATGAAAACAAAAGCAGTACGGTTATACGGTGCGGACGACCTTAGATTAGAGCAATTTGAATTGCCCGAAATTACCGAAAACGAAATTTTGATCAGAATTGTAACGGACACTGTATGTACATCAACCTATAAGGCAATGAAACAGGGACCTGAACATAAACGTGTTCCTGCGGACATAGCGACTAATCCTATTATCGTAGGGCATGAAATGTGCGGCGAGATAGTGCAAGTCGGAAAAAATCTTGAATACAAATGGGATGTCGGACAAAAAATAGTTATTCATCCTGCATTGAAATTGGAAAGCGGATATGACCCCGGATACTCTTTTCCTTACATCGGCGGAGATTCGGTTTATGCGGTTGTCCCTGAGATAATTATAAAAAGAAATTGTTTGATACCTTATAACGGCGAAGCATACTTCAAAGGCTCATTGCTCGAATCTTTCGGATGTATCGTCAGGGGATTCAAGGCTTGCTACCATACTGACCTTAAAGACTATAAAAGGACGGACGGCATTAAAGCAGGCGGCAGGTTGGCGATATTGGGCGGCGCCGGACCGATGGGAGTGGGCGCGGCAGAACTTGCAAAAAAATACGGTAAAGCAAAAATGGTTGTCGTTACAGATATCAATCAGGAAAGATTGAATTCTGCGGCAAGTAAATGCACTGTTGCCGCGGCAAAAGAATGCGGGTGTGATTTAAGATACATAAATACTTCCGGGATGGAAAACGCCGCGAAAGAACTGATTGAAATGTCAAACGGCGGCTTTGACGACGTAATTCTGATGGCGCCCGTGCCCGAACTGTTCACTTTGGCGGGCGAAATTTGCCGCGAAGACGGCTGCATTAACATGTTCGCAGGTCCTTCGGACCATAACCTGCAGGGAAAAATAAACATATACAGAATACACTATGACGGAATTCATTTGGTCGGAACTACCGGTAGCATTCCGGAAGATACATCGGAAGTATTAAGACTTATCGAAGCAGGCGATATCAATCCTGCGGTAGTAGTAACTCATATACTCGGCTTAAACGCGGTAATCGACACATTAAAAGCGATTGCTACGCCCGGCGGCGGGAAAAAAGTCTGTTATACGGGTCTGGATATACCGCTTGTGGCAATAGACGAATTTGCCGAACTCGGTAGAACAGAGCCTATGTATAAAAAGTTGGCTGAAATCGTCAATAAGAACGGCGGTTTATGGTGTGAAGAGGCTGAAAAATATTTACTTGCACACGCGCCTGAAATTTCCATGCGGTAATCCGTTGCCGCATTGCAGGAAATAAAATATTTTGCTTTTTTTAATTTGATTTACGACGTTTAACAGTCTTTCGCAAAATTCATACGCTTATGTATAAGCCGAGTGTTTATTTTCGGCAAATCACTCTACTTCGATTCAGAAAAACCGAATGGCGTCATGCAAGCGGCAAAGTGCGCACGAAGCGGAACGGAGCAACAGGCGAAAAGACTGTCTACAAGTAAAGTAAGATATGAATACGTAACGAATTACGGAGATCTTCTTTCTAAAATGAACGGAGTAGGATAATGCATTTTTTTATAACTGAATTGGCGTATTCTTGTCTTTGACAAGTTACTTTATGTGAGAAACGCAGGCAGAACTTTATCGGTTCGCTTGCGTTTTTTTATTTGTACTCACTTACAACTATTCCTTAGTATTAAATAAGTCTTCTATAATGTTCCAAACATTTTAAAGTGCGGTTTTTATTCGTTATTTTGTCTTATATTGTTTAATTAAATATGTTCATTGAATAAATTTTTTGTAAATATTATTACTTCCTGTATTTGGCGGGAGTTACCCCGTATTTTTGTTTAAATATTTTGTTAAAATAGCTTAAACTTTCAATTCCTATTTGTTGGGTTATTTCAGTTAAATTAAGATTGGTGCTTTTCAGAAATATTGCCGCGTTCTTTAATCTCAAATTTGTAATGTATTCCGATAGTGTCTGATTGGTGTGTTTTTTGAATAATCTGCATAAATATTGTCTGCTGTAATTCAGGCTTTTAACCAAGTGAGGTATGCCTGCACGTAAATTTGTTTGCAGAGAAAGATGGTCTATAATTCGTCTTATTACCGGCGAAAGCGTGTTTGAATTATCGGTTGAATTGTTAAAAAACTCGCCGACAATAGCACTTATTATTGTTTTCAATTTTGGTTTATACAATTTTTCATCTTGTGTTATATTAGTGTTTAACAAATTAAATAATTGTTCATAGTGGGATATAGTATTGACATTCAGATGCGTTTTAACGGGAAATTGATAATTATAATTTTGACCGTCGTTGGCAAATTCTAAAATAGATTTCATTAGGCACTTGCCTATCCCTATATCTCTATGAATACAAACGGTATCTTTATTGCGCAGAAAACTATGAACATCATCGGGTTTGAGTAAAAAAGCGTCTCCTTCTTCAAGTTGTTCTTCTATTCCGTTACAGATATGAGTGATTTTACCGCAAGCAATGTAAAATATCTCGAAATAATCATGACAGTGATAATAATCGTCATATTGCTCGGAGAGAGCAAAAAACACTTCTAAGCCGGGAGGAAAGAAAAAAAGGTTTTTGTAGGTTTTTTCACCGATTTTTATAAGGTGCGCCGAATTTTCAATAATTTTATCATTCATAAAAATTATTATATTACAAAAAAAAATTATGTCAAGTTAAATCAGAGTAAAAAGGTTACAATAGAGCATTTTTTGTGCTTGTTTAGGTATTGAAACAGCATATTTTGAATGTTATAATGATGTCGAAATTTGAGTCTGAGAGCGTAAAAAGTATACTCGTTTAATAAGCAAAAGAGGATTTTTGTGTATATTTTATATATAAATTTCTATCATAAAAAAATATTTGATTCAGGAGTAAATTATGAGAAAACGGATTTTTTCAATGCTTGTAACGATGTTGGCGGTATGTTTTTGCAGTCTGATAACAGCGTTGCTCGGGGCAAACGCTGTTATCGCGGGTGCGGCAACCGAAAAGGTATATACACCGACAAGAATTTCGCTGGCGGCCGCGTCTAATCAAACGGGTATATATCTGGAACTGATCGGCGGCAATCACGGCATGGGTGATTACTGGACGGGAATAGACATGAAAGCAATTCACACAGATATGACCTTTAACGGTGAAGACGTTTCCGTCAAGGTCGGAGACAAGTATAAATACGATATAAGGTGCGTTGGGGCAAGTTCTCAATATATCTGGATCGGTTCTCCGAATATGGACGGTCAAGGCAACTTAACCGAGTTTACCGTCGGAACGGTTATAGTGGTAAAAAAGGGAAAAAACTTTTCTAATCCG
>CALWBJ010000123.1 GCA_944376035.1 uncultured Clostridia bacterium
TGCAGAAGTTGGCAAATGCGACATACAGCGTTACAAAGGTTTAGGAGAAATGGATCCCGAACAACTTTGGGAGACTACCATGAACCCCGAAACCAGGACAATGCTTAAAGTATCCATGGCTGATGCGGTGGATGCAAACGAAACATTCACTATGCTTATGGGAGATAATCCCGAACTTCGCAGGGAGTTTATAGAGCAGAACGCTAAACTTGTTACAGACCTTGATATATAATTGCGATAAGGAGAAAATAAATGGCTAAAAAAGAAATGAGCGCGGAACTTTCCGCAGAGTTTAAAAATACCCTCGAAAAGACCAAACTTATAAACGTAGAAGTAAATAACGAAGTAAAGAAATCCTTTATCGCATATGCAATGGCGGTCAACGTGTCGCGAGCAATACCCGATGTCAGGGACGGACTGAAACCCGTGCACAGACGTATACTTTACGCCATGCACGATATGGGATTGACGAGTGATAAGGCTTATAAAAAATGCGCTAAGATAGTCGGTGAAGTTTTAGGTAAATACCATCCTCACGGAGACAGTTCGGTGTACGACGCGCTTGTTCGTCTTGCGCAGGATTTTTCGATTAACTTTCCGCTTGTAGACGGGCACGGAAACTTCGGTTCGGTAGACGGAGACCCTGCCGCGGCATACAGATATACCGAAGCGCGCCTTTCTAAACTTGCGAGCGAAATGCTCAAAGAAATTGATAAGGATACAGTCGATTTTTATCCAAACTTTGACGATACCGAAATGCAGCCTGTCGTTTTGCCGTCGAGATTCCCGAACATTCTTGTAAACGGCTCGGACGGCATAGCGGTCGGTATGGCGACCAATATTCCTCCGCACAATCTTGAAGAATGTATAAACGGTTGTATAGCCGTTCTTGAAAATCCCGATATAACTACAGAAGAGATAATGGAATATATTCCCGCGCCCGATTATCCTACCGGCGGCGTACTTATGGGACGGGCGGCAATCAAACAGGCATATAAGACCGGAAAAGGCGGTTTTGTTCTCCGCGCGAAATGTGATATAGAAGAACATAACGGAAGAGAGCGCATAGTTGTTACGGAATTACCTTATCAGGTAAATAAGGCAGTGCTTATAAAGACCATAGCGGATATGGTCAAAGATAAGAGAATAGAAGGAATAAGCGATATAAAGGACGAGTCGGACAGGCACGGCCTAAGAATGGTAATCGACCTTAAAAAGGACGTTAACTCACAGGTTGTTCTGAATACCTTGTATAAACACACGAATTTACAGGTAAAAGGCGGTATTATACTTCTCGCGCTTGTCGACGGCGAACCCAAGGTAATGGGTATAAAAGAAATACTGCAGCATTACATTGCCCATCAGGAAAGCGTTATCGTAAGGCGCACTAAGTATGACCTCGCAAAGACCGAGGAACGCGAACACATAGTAAAAGGTCTGGTTATCGCGCTTGCGGATATAGACAGGGTAATAGAGATAATCAAGAAGAGCAGCGACAAACAGTCTGCTTGCGACGCTTTAATGTCAGAATTCGAACTCTCCGATAAGCAAGCAAACGCTATTCTTGAAATGCGCTTGCAGAGATTGACGGCAATGGAGGTCGAAAAATTAAAAGAGGAACTCATCGAACTCGAAAAAATCATAGCAGACCTCAAAGATATTCTTGCCAACGAGTATAGGGTAAAAGAGATAATAAAAGGCGATTTGATTGAGATAAAGAACAAGTATCCGTCTCCGAGAAAAACCGAACTTTCCTACGATTACGGCGAAATCGATATTGAAGACATGATTCCCGTCGAGGACGTTGTGGTCAGCATGACGCATATGGGTTATGTAAAACGTCTGCCTTTATCCGAATACAGAACGCAGAGAAGAGGCGGAAGAGGCATTACCGGGCATAAACCCAAGGAAGAAGACTTCATTGATAATATGTTTATAGCCTCTACTCACGATGATATATTGTTTTTTACCGATAAAGGCAAAGTTTACAGTATAAGGGGCTATATGATTCCCGAGGCGCAACGTACTGCGAGAGGCAGGGCAATAATAAACCTTATCCAGATAGAGCAGAATGAAAAAGTCTGCGCGATGTTGCCGTTAAAATCGGGTACGGAAGGATATATTGCCATGGCGACCAAGAACGGACTTATTAAAAAGACTTCTCTCGAAGAGTTTGCCAATATCAGAAAAGTCGGTAAAATTGCCATAAATATACTTGACGGCGATGAACTTATTTCCGTTCAGCTTACCGACGGAAAGTCGCAGATAATATTAGCGTCGCATGAAGGTAAATGTATCAGATTTGACGAAAACGACGTTCGTCCCACCGGCAGAGGAACACAGGGTGTAAAGAGTATGGAACTTGATGACGATTATATCGTCGATATGGCAGTTATTAAAGAAGGTTACGAAGTAATTACCATGACAGAGCACGGCTACGGTAAACGCAGTGATATTGACGATTACAGACTGCAGCAGCGCGGCGGTAAAGGTATTAAGGCAGGCGTGTTCAATGAAAAGACGGGAAAACTTGTAAATCTTAAACTTGTTTCGCCTGATGAAGATATAATGATAATAACAGTTGCGGGTACGGTTATAAGAGTAGCGTCAACCGACATCAGTTGCATAGGCAGAGCGACGCAGGGCGTCAGGATAATGAAGATAGACGGTTCTGAGGTTTCGAATATAGCGATAACGCCTAAGAGCGAGGAGGAAGAAAACTCCTCTTCTGACGGGGGAGATTCGGCGGAAGCAACTCAGACAGAGGAAATAGCCGAAACACCTGAGACAAACTAGTCTGAAGTAAATCCGTAAAGTTAAAAACACCTTATCTGTCTAAAATACTTTATGGTTAGGGTGATTAATGTTTGAGGATAATCAGAAAAAAGATTTTGAATAAAGATTTTGAATGCAGACTATTAAAAAGAAGCCATCGCCTGTTTACGGGCGATGGCTTTCTGTATTTCAGGATGAATTGAAAATGATTGCGTATTGTTATTCCTTAGCATAAAAAAAGTTAGTTTCAAGGCGCTTTACATAATTCAAAGATAATAAATATAAGAATATAAAAGGGTCAAGTATGACAAGGATGTTACTGCGTAACAGTAAAGTGAAATTCACGATCCTATAAAACCGAATTTTATAATACGGCAAAATTTATAGAAATCAGATAAAGTTTTATTTAATTTTTGAGTTTACAGATTTACATAACAAAAATACTAAAAAACTTTAAATAAGAATAACTTATAAAGAAGAAAAATGGATAAAACTTTTTGAGATAGTTTTTGCCTTACTTTTTTGATTGCTGTTTTTGATTCTCGGAAAATAAAAACCACCATATCTGGTGGTTTTTTTTGGAGCTGCTAACCGGATTCGAACCGGTGACCTCGTCCTTACCAAGGACGTGCTCTACCTGCTGAGCCATAGCAGCAATTTTGGAATGACAATAAAAATATATTTGCCTTTTATGAAAATAAGTTTAATATAATTTTTATTTTATATTTAACGAAGCATTCCCGTAAAACGCTTAACTATTATATAAAATAAATAGCGCTTTGTCAATATAAATAAGGCATAAAAAAATAAAAAATTTGTTTTATTTTTATCCGTTAATATTGATTTTCAAAAAATTTGTGTTAAACTATAATCAATAATTCTGAAATCGAGGAGAATAAAATGAAAGTACTTTTATTAAACGGAAGTCCGCATGAAAAAGGAACTACGTTCAGGGCGCTGAGTGAAGTGGCCAAAGCACTTAATGAGTGCGGGATAGAAACCGAAATAATGACTGTTGGAAATAAAGCGATAAGCGGATGTAATGCTTGCGGTGGCTGTGCAGAAAGCGGAGTTTGCATAAAACCTGATAAAATTGTTAGTGAAGTTGCTGATAAAATAAGCGCGGCGGACGGTTTGGTAGTCGGAAGTCCCGTTTATTACGCATCACTTAACGGGACGTTGAAGAGTCTGCTTGACAGAGTATTTTATTCCAAAAAATCGTTTGCGTATAAACCTGCGGCGGCAGTCGCTGTTGCAAGAAGAGCAGGGACGACGGCAACTTTGGATATAATAAACAAATATTTTATGATAAGTAATATGCCGGTTGTTTCTTCAAGTTACTGGAATATGGTTTTCGGAAGAAACGGTGTAGATGCGGAAAAAGACGAAGAGGGAATGCAGACGATGCGTAATCTCGGTAAGAATATGGCGTGGCTTATAAAATGTATAAATGCCGGTAAAGAAAAAGGGATTGATTTTCCTGAAACGGAAAGCGGCGCAAGAACTAATTTTACAAGATAAGTAATTCCCGATTTTATTCAAAGTTCACGATACTTTTTCAGGGTCTAATGTTGTTATTAAACAAAGGTTTGCAGAAATCAAAAATTCAGGTATTTTAAACTTACCTAATATTAAGTAATTGAATACCTTGCGCCAGCGCTGAATATTCAGCGCTGGCGCAAGGTTATTTTCTTAAAAACATTATTTTCAGCAATGAAAGTATTATATAAATTAAGTATATATTTATATAATTATAAATGAAAATATGAAAACCTAATCAATCGGGAAGGGTAAACCATCTGAACTGTTTTCCTATAAAAATACCTGAAAGGATTGTTATGCCTAAGGCTGAAATGAATCCAAGGGTTTTAAGTCCGTTTAGTATATCCTGTCCGGAAGTCAGAACCATGTAACCCATTCCGATAATATATACTATAAACGAGAGCATTATAATCAGCATTGCGAATCCCGCAAGAATACTGAAAATTCTGCAAAGTATCCGGAAAAGGTTAAGTCTGAAAATTGCGAGTAAAAATGCGAGAGCAATATCTGCTGCTAAAATTATAAAGTAGCCATAAACAGAGAATTTAAATGCTGTTTCAATATATTTTGCGATGTCGGGAGTAATCTGAGGAATTATTGAGCAAAAAGATTCCACCGCCATGCTTCCGTAGTTTAGAAAAGATGAGTCTCCCGTTATGGGCAATAACTTATAAGTATAAACGATTCCTGCTTCCGTTCCGATCGAAAAGGGGACAAAACAGGCGCAAAGACCTATAAGTGCGCCGATTATGGTAAAAATGCATTTACCTATGGAAACGCATTTTCCTTTACTGTTTTCGTTATCCATTTTTTTCTCCTTAGAGTATATTGTTCTTAATTCTTTATTTTGAGAGATTTAAGATAAGATTTTTTGTCTTCGGTCAATCTGAAACTTTCGGTAGCCTTCTGTAAAGCCTTGTTATGTATGAATTTGTTGTAGCGCGGTTTAACGAACGCTTGAACGGCGACGCTGTAATCTTTAATCAGAAGTACGCTTAAAAGCCAACTTGCAGCCATATTTACGTAATAATTGTCAGAGCAAACGCCGTCAAGAAGGGTAAGAATTTCATGCGTATATTCAGGAGTGGTAAAAAAATCAAGTAACGAGACTATTCCTACGCGGACGGTGTAAGGTCTATCCGACGAAAGCCAGATTTTTATTTTATTAAAGATTTCATGCTTGTTTTTTGAAAAAATTTTCATTCCCGCCACGGTGCTGTCGCATACTGCCCAATTATCTATCATGGGTAAAAACTGCTCGAATAAATCTGTAATTTCATTGAAATTTTCTTTAAGCAATCCGAGTATAAGTCCGTGGAGCATGAATTCTTCGTAATAAAAATGTTTTTCGTTAATAAAAGTTTTATATGTTCCGTCAAGAACGGCGGATTTTGCTATTTTTTTTATTAAGGGAGTTCTCACTCCCATAATCTCATAAGCGGTATCGGGAATAAGTTTTTTTGAAAACTCCCTGTAAACGGGGTCTGTATTTTCCTTTAATTTTTCTGTAAGTATATTCATTGTGATAAAATATAAATTTATAGATTTTCGGTTAGTGGGGAAATTATTTTTAATGAAAGAAATAATTTATGCTTAACCATGTAATCAAAGCACACCGAATATTTTTTCCAGTTCGGCAGGGAAGCCCGCGCATACTTTCATATTATTTTCATGGTATTGAGCGGCGGGTTTACTATAAATATCCGTAACGCCTTTGAGCATTATTAACTTTATAGCGTTCGCTGTACAGACCTGGGCTATCGCGCCGCCCTCCATATCTCTGAGCGAGCAACCGATTCTGTTTACCGTTAGAATATCCTCTTTTTTATTGGAGAATCTGTCTGCCGTAGCAAGACTGACGGTTTTGAAAGAATCAAGATTAAGAGTATAAGTTTTGAAAAGAACCGTATCAAAAGCGGATATATAACCGATAGGAACGTTTTCTATAGCCGTTATATCGAAATCGTACTGACAAGCGCCGTCAATAATATAATATGCGAAAACCTCAACGTTGTCATTCGCTCCGCCCGCCGTTCCGAAGTTGATTATATATTCGGGTGAAAATCTGTCGATAACTGCCTGGGTTGAAAGAGAAGCGTTTACTTTGCCGACTCCGCTTATAATCAGTACGACTTCTTTCCCGAAAAGAATGCCGCTTACTGTTTTTTTGCCGCAGAGAGTAAAAGATTTTTTGTTTTCTATTTTTTCCGTAACTTTTTCCGCTTCACATTCGAGCGCGACTACAAGAGCAATCATGATTCACCGATAATTAAAATGTTAATATAGTAAAAAATATATTTTCTAAATTATAACATATAGGAAAATCTATGTCAATTGCTTTAATGTAACGGTGAGTCTATGCTTTTAAATGAACTCAAAACGTGGTATAAACAAAAAAATTTTCAGAGTAATTTTTTTAACTAAAAAATAGTTTAAACAGTTTTCATGATTTTAATTTAAGGGGTATTATGGTATAAAAATGGCGTAAAGTGTAAAAATTTACCCTTGAATTTTAAAAACGTGAAATGCCAAAAAATAAGCATATTTACAAAAAATCAGGTTTAAAAGGGCTGTTTTTTAAAAAACAACAAGTAAAATTTGCTTGACAACAATAAAAACTACCCCTAAAATATAAAAACGTGTAACAAGCAAAATTTTTGTCGCATAAAATAGTTTTGGAGGCGAATATGCAAATAAAACACGGAAAGAATCTGATACTTAAAGATAAGAACACAGTTTACATAGACTCAACTGTTATTATAGGCGACAATGTTACAATATATGAAAATAACCGCATAGAAGGTAACACGGTTATAGGGGACGGAGTTGTAATTTATCCCAATAACCGAATAATTGACAGTAAAATAAGTGACGGGGCTGTAATAGATAACAGTTACATAGAAAAGTCCGCTGTCGGAAAGGGCTGCAAAATCGGACCGTTTGCAAGACTGAGACCTGACGCGGTAATTTACGAAAATGTATGTATAGGCAATTTTGTTGAGGTAAAAAATTCGCATATCGGCAAGAATACCAAAGCGAGTCATCTCGCTTATATAGGCGACGCGGACATAGGGGAAAACTGCAATATAGGTTGCGGAGCCATATTTGTCAATTATAACGGAAGAAAAAAGCAACGCAGCAGAGTCGGAGACAATTGTTTTATAGGCAGCAATTGTAACGTTATTGCGCCCGTCAATATCGAAAGCAATACCTACGTCTGCGCGGGAACGACGGTTACCTACGATACCGAGCCTGATTCGTTTGTTATAGGGCGGGTAAGACAGGAAGTAAAAAGCGGCCGCGCTCATAAATATTTAAAGGAAATAAAAGAAAGCAAAGGAGAATAAAATGGGACTTTTTTTCGGTACTGACGGACTACGCGGAAAGGTGAATGAAGACTTAACGTTAAATATAGCATATAAGATAGGAAATGCGCTTTCCATACTTAAAGAAAAGCCGACTATAATAGTAGGTTCGGATACTCGTATTTCAAATTCATATCTTACGCTCGGGCTTGCTAGCGGAGCGATGAGCGGCGGAGCAAAGGTTATAGATATAGGAGTTGTGCCGACCGCAGGTATTGCGTACATAACGCGTACGCTCGGCGCCGATTACGGTATAGTAATCAGCGCGTCTCATAACAGCGGAGAATATAACGGAATAAAGGTATTTAACAGTGAAGGATATAAACTGTCCGATAAAGAAGAAGAACGTATAGAAAGATGTTTTATTCACGAAAAAACAAATGATTTTCCCGATATAGGCACGTATATACAGGATTTTAATCTCATTAAACTTTACAAAAAATTTCTTATCGGTGCAAGTGAAAACAGGTTAGACGGTATCACGGTAGTTTTGGACTGCGCAT
>CALWBJ010000124.1 GCA_944376035.1 uncultured Clostridia bacterium
AATTATTTTTTAAAAAATAAAATTTTTACGCTTCCGGGAAACTTTCCCGGAAGCGTAAAATAGAAACGTAAATATTTTGTGTAAAAATTTGCGTTAAAATGTTGGACATAAGACTAATTTATAAATTTATACTATAACAAATTTATACTATAACGGTTTTTATTTCCGAATCGGACAGGAATTTTTTGAAATCGTCAGGTATTTCCGAATCGGTAACTACGATAGATATATCGCTTATATTAGCATAGGTAACAAGCGCTGTTTTTCCGAATTTGGAAGAGTCGACTGCAAGAATTTTTACAGTAGAGTGATTTATGGCGCTCATACAAAGTTTTGCGGTGTCAAAATCGGTTGTGGTAAGATCGCCCGAAGCATTTACGCCGTCTGCGCCAAGCACGCAAACGTCGAAATTAAGTCTTGAAACGGCATTTTCTGCTAAAAACCCGCAGAAATCCCGCCTTGACGGACGGTAATCGCCTCCGCTTAGTTTTATAGACGCAAGACCTTGCAAGACTTCAAGGTTTTTCATGGAGTTTGTGAAAATTTTAAGGTTGGGGCTGGGGTTTTGACCGAGAAGGTTGGATATTGCAAGACTTATCCTGTAAAGAGTGCTGCCCGAATCGAGATAAACGCTCTGGTAACCGAGAACAAGTTTTGCGACAGCCGAGGCGATGCGCTTTTTCTTTTCGGTATTAACAGTATCCTCGACAGAATAACTGTAAGCGGCAGGCTCGGAATTGAGTTTTTTCTTTCTGTCGTGTACGCGTATGGCAAGTCCCGCTTTTTCCATTTTGGAAAAAATGCGTCTTACCGACGATTCGGTGATTTTTAAAAGTTCCGCTCCGTCGGAGATGCTTATTCTGTCTACTAAAGAGAGACGTTTTGATAAAAGGTCTATTTGCTTTTCGGATTTTTTCATTATAAGTACCTTAATTGCAGAAATTTGATTTCCTGCTTCCTTAGTTATAAATTATATTTTTTTGTAAAAAGTCTTGTATATTAGTGGATCATGTTTTATAATAAATTGAATACATATGAAAACTAAAATTATTACAAAAAGTTTTCAGTTTGTATAACTTATAAAACTACATAAACATTTATAAAACTGTTCAAATTAAATTATATCATAAACAAATTAAAAAAACAATATATTTTGCGCGATTCGCGCAAAATCGGGAGGAATTATGACAAAAGTCGGTTTATTACCTTTATACATTGAACTTTATGACAAAAGCAGCCCTGAAATGAGACCGGGCGTGGAAGCATTCAGGGACGCGGTAAAAGAAAAACTTTCAGAAAGCGGACTTGAAGTTATTTTAGCGGATATATGCCGTTTGGAAAATGAGTTTGATAAAGCGGTTGACCTTTTTGAAAAGGAAAAAGTTGTCGCGATTATAACTTTGCACCTTGCGTATTCGCCATCTCTCGAATCGGAAAAAGCGCTTAAAAAGACAAATATTCCCATTCTTGTTCTGGACACTACTCCCGATTATGATTTTTGTCATAATATCGACAGCATAGCGTTTTTATATAATCACGGAATACACGGCGTTCAGGATATGTGCAATATATTGAAGCGAAACGGTAAGACTTTTAAGATTTTTACCGGTCATTACGAACATTCGGACGTTATAAAGCAAATTTCCGACGCTGCTAAGGCTATAAGCGCCGCGTCAAGGCTTAAAAACGGCGTGCGCATAGGTAAGATAGGTAAGCAGTTTAAGGGTATGGGTGATTTTCTTGCGCCCGAAAAGGATTTTGAAAAACTCGGTATAACCGCGTTAAACGCTACCGAAAGCGAAATTATAAGTCTGCGCGACTCGGTTACCGATGCAGAAATCAAAGCCGAATACGATAAGGATATATGCGATTGTCGCATGGACGGTATAGATTACGAGGATTATAAAAATACCGAAAGGATTGGCCTTGCTGTAAGAAAATGGATTGAAACTAAAAAACTCGACGGGTTTACAATGAATTTTCAGTCGGCGGGCGAAATGAAAGGTTTTGACACCATGCCGTTTTCCGAAGCGAGTAAGGCTATGGCGCGCGGAACGGGTTATGCGGGCGAAGGAGATATTCTTACCGCTGCGCTCATGAGCGCGTTTATACCGTATTTTGAAAACACGGGTTTTGTTGAAATGTTCTGTCCCGACTGGAAGGGAAACAGTCTGTTTTTAAATCACATGGGCGAGGCAAACCTCAACCTTCTCGAATGCAAAAAAATGATAATCAAAGATTTTCCGTACGGCGACGCGTTCAATCCTACCTGCATTATAGGACACATGAAAGGCGGAAAAGCGTGCTTAATCAATATTGCTCCCGACGGTAAGGGGTCTTTCAGTATGGTATTTGCAAACGGTACCATGCTCAATCTTCCCGAAAACATCGGAAGTTTTTCGGGACTTATTAGCGGTTGGTTCAAACCCGATACAGAATTACGTGAATTTTTGAAAAAGTACAGCGAAAACGGCGCTACGCATCATAGTATAATGATTTACGGAGCCCAAGCGGAAAGCCTTTCTTACTTTGCGGAATGTCTGGGGCTCGATTATAAAGTTTTATAACCAAAATAAAATTTATTTTTAAGTATAAAATATTCGGAAATATATCAGGGTAACGTTTCAAAAATTCAGGATTGAATTATATGGATAAAAAATATACGATAGGATTGGATCTCGGCACCTCGGCGGTTAAGGCCGTACTTTTTGACGGAGAACAGGTCGTCACTTCGGCGAACGGAAAATTTGAATATAAGGCTTGCGCCTTAAAGGACGGCGCAAAATACACGGGCTTTGATGCCGACCAATTTGCCTCGGTCGTATTCGGAGTTATAAAGACTTTATCCGATGCCGCGGGCGGGGACATTTACGGTCTGGCTTTTGCAAGCGCGAGCGGTAATACTTTGCTGTGCGATAAGTCGGGCAAACCTATTATGTGTGCCTATTCTTGGACTAATCCGCCGTTTACGGAGGAGGTGGAAAAGTTTTTTTCACCGTCCGATTGTAAAAGGATTTCTTCGGAGAGCGGCTGGCAGTTTTCTGACACATTTCCCGTAGCGCATATTTCGCATTTAAAAGTTCACGCTCCCGAACTTCTGGAAAAAGCCGATATTATTACAATGACCACCGAATATCTTTTATATAAACTTACGGGCAGGTGGGAGAGCGATTTTTCCACTTCAACGCCCTTTTATCTGGTAAATCAGGAAAAGCGCGCATATAACGGTTGGATTTTGGAAAAGTTGGGGATATCGGAAAGCAAACTTCCCGTTCTTAAAAACACGGGGGACATTATCGGAATTACAAACGGCGATAACGAGCAGAGTACGGGACTTAAAGCGGGAGTAAAAGTTTTTCTCGGCAGTTTCGACCATCCCTCAGGTGCACGCGCAAACGGCATTACCAAAAAAGGCGACCTTTTGCTTTCATGCGGTACGAGTTGGGTCGGATTCTTTCCCTTCGACGACAGAAAATTCTTGACTGAAAACGGCTTTTTATGCGATCCGTATTTATCGGAAAGCGGACTCTGGGGCGCAATGTTTTCTTTCGCTCAGGTATCCTACAAAATAGATTATCTGCTGAAAAAATACGTATCGACCGACGATAACCGAGCGCATGTTATGGATATGCTTGCAGAGGAGGTCCCCGAGGACAGCGGTATGCTTAAAATAAATCCCGCTACCGACTGGGATAAGGATTACGGCGGTTACGATAAAAAATATATTTGCCGTGGAATTCTGGAAGGTCTGGCGGAGATGGTAAAGGAAAAACTCCAAGAACTTTCTGAAAAAGGAATACTTTTCAATCGGATAGTAATGTCGGGCGGACCTTCTAAAAGCGCTATTCAGAGAAGTATTCTGGAAAAAACTTTGGGTATTAAGGTATCTGTAAAGTACGGCGTAAACAGCGGCGCTGTGGGCGCGGCAATCTTAGCACGCGGCAAAGAATAATTTATAAAAGTTTTGATTGCTTACTTAAATTTTAAAATTTTATAAATTTGTCTTTAATTTTTTTACAACAGGTATCATATAGTGTAAAGTAAATAAAATATTAAGATTTATATACTTAAAAAAATTTATCTTTTCCCTTTCGGAAAAACTTTCCGAAAGGGAATTTTTATATAAAACGGTTTTATAGGTTTATTCTTTTACTTGCCCGTATTATATTCAACTTAAAATTACGGTAACCGAATTTATTTTTATAAATTAACCTCTTCGTAAAGTGTGTGTATTTGTTTTTTCCATTCTTTACATAAAGGTTTTTTTATGTTATACTTTTATCGCGTTTTAATTAAAAATATTAAAATCATGAAGATATGTTTGTCGGAATAAACTTATTTTTTAAGATAACTCAATCAGAATTTGGGAGCAGGAGAGAAATTGATTATGGAAGAAATTAAAAATAAAAAACTTACCGCTGTTATAACGGGTGCGGGCGGAGGTATAGGCAGAGCGACCGCGCTGAGGCTTGTAAAAGAGGGTATAAAGGTAATTTTATTAGGCGGTAACCGCGTTCAGAAACTTTCCGAGACCGAAGCGCTTATCAAAAACGCCGGGGGAGAGTGCGAAATTTATCCCGGAAATCTTACCGATTTTAACTTTCTCTTTGACGCCGCGGAAAAAATTGCACGGGAAAACCGTGTGGATATACTTATTAACAACGCGGGAGTCGCTATGAACGCGCCATTTACCGAGGTTACGGAAAAACAGTTCGACGATATTATGAATATAAATGTACGCGTTCCGTATTTCCTTACCCAAAAACTTCTGCCGTATATTAAAAAATCCGGGCATGCTACAATTATAAATATAGCGTCGGTCGTTTCGCATGCGGGATACCCGTTGCAGAGCGCATATGTCGCTTCTAAGCACGCGCTTTTAGGTTTTACCAAATCTCTTGCCGCCGAAGTCTATAAAGACGGCGTTCGCGTGCATGCGATATCGCCCGGAGGAGTATATACCGATATGGTTAAAATTTCACGTCCCGATCTTTCGGAAAAAGGAATGATTCTTCCCGAGGATATAGCGGATATAGTATGGTTTTTTATATCAAACAGAGGAAATGCCGTGATTGACGAAATTCTCGTCCACAGAGTGGGAAAAGAGCCGTTTTTGGTTTGAGTTTGGTTTGGATTTTTGAAGTTTAAGTTTTAAAAGTATTAAAATCTAAAAGGTTTGGTTTATAAAAACTAATTATAAATAATGCTTGCCGGATAATCTTTGTTACTTATAAAATCGATATTCATTTTTGCTGAATAATCTTCATGGTTTATAAAATCAATAATATGATACGCCCGCCCCGCATATTTTGCGGGGCGGGCGTAAATTTAATTATAAGTTTAATTATTTATAGTTGTTATTTATTTTCAGATGCCGTGTTTTTGTACTAGTGAAAACAGGGGAAAGTTTTAAGTTTTTCTTAATACATTCCGCCCATTCCGCCTGCGGGCATCTGAGGAGGTTCGGGTTCTTTGATATCCGCAACTACCGATTCGGTGGTGAGGAATACGCTTGCAACCGAAGCCGCGTTTTCAAGCGCCGAACGGGTAACCTTGGTCGGGTCTATTATACCGCTCTTGACCATATCGGTGTATTCGTTTGAAAGAGCGTTGAAACCGTAGTTGGCTTTGTTTGCTTTTAATATTTCGTTGAGAATTACAGAGCCGTCAAGTCCCGCGTTCAAAGCAATCTGTTTAAGAGGCGCTTCAACTGCTTTTAAGACTACGTTCGCACCCGTCTTCTCGTCGCCCGAGAGGGTATCGGCATAATCTTTTATGGCTTTTATCGTGGAAATGAGAGCAACGCCGCCGCCGGGAACGATTCCTTCCTGAACAGCCGCTTTGGTAGCGTTCAGAGCGTCTTCTATACGGAGTTTCTTCTCTTTCATTTCTATTTCGGTAGCCGCACCGACGTTGATTACCGCAACGCCGCCTGCAAGTTTGGCAAGACGTTCTTGCAGTTTTTCTCTGTCATAGTCGGAAGTGGTTTCTGCAATCTGAGCCTTGATAGCCTGTTTTCTCGCTTCGATAGCCTTGGGATCGCCTGCGCCGTTAATAATAGTCGTATTGTCTTTATCGACTTTTACGGTAGCCGCACGGCCGAGCATATCGGTGGTAACGTCTTTGAATTCATATCCGAGTTCGGAAGAAATTACCGTACCGCCGGTAAGAATAGCGATATCTTCGAGCATGGCCTTTCTTCTGTCGCCGAATCCGGGCGCTTTGACCGCAACGCAGTTGAATACGCCTTTGAGTTTGTTGACAACGAGCGCTGCAAGAGCGTCTCCTTCAACTTCTTCGGCTATGATTAAAAGTCTCATGCCTTGCTGAGCAATCGGCTCTATAACGGGAAGTATTTCCTGAATGGAAGAAATCTTCTTGTCGGTTATGAGTATGACGGGGGATTCGAGAACCGCTTCCATCTTGTCGGTATTGGTAACCATATATGCGGAAGCATAGCCCCTGTCGAACTGCATACCCTCAACGGTGGTGAGCTCGGTTTTCATGGTTTTGCTTTCTTCAATGGTTATAACGCCGTCTTTACCGACTTTTTCCATAGCGTCTGCAAGAAGTCCGCCTATCTGTTCGTCGCCTGCCGAAATAGAGGCTACCTGGCAGATACCGTTCTTGTCGGAGATAGGTTTGGATATTTTTTTGAGTTGTTCAACCGCAACCCGAGTAGCGCCCGAAATACCTTTTTTGAGAATTATGGGGTTTGCGCCTGCGGCAACGTTCTTTAAGCCTTCGTTTATCATTGCCTGAGCAAGAATAACGGCTGTGGTGGTTCCGTCGCCCGCAACGTCGTTGGTCTTGGTGGAAACTTCTTTAACAAGTTGCGCGCCCATGTTTTCGAAAGCGTCTTCAAGTTCTATTTCTTTTGCGATGGTTACGCCGTCGTTAGTGATGAGGGGTGCGCCGAATTTCTTATCGAGTACGACGTTCCTGCCCTTGGGCCCTAATGTTATTTTTACCGTATCGGCAAGCGTGTCAACGCCTTTCTGTAAGGCTTTTCTTGCATCTTCACCGTATTTGATCTGTTTAGCCATAATAATTTTCTCCTCTTATATCTGAATTTATATGAATTATTCCACGATAGCGAGAATATCGCTCTGACGGATAATAGTGAATTCTTTTCCGTCTACTTTGAATTCACTGCCCGAATATTTGGAATAAAGAACTTTGTCTCCGACTTTAACCTGCATAACAACTTCTTTGCCGTCTATAATTCCGCCGGGGCCGACAGCGACTATTTTTGCCATCTGCTGTTTTTCCTGAGAAGCAGAGGGGAGTATGAATCCGCTCGCCGTTTTTTCCTCGGTTTCTAAACTTTCTACAACCACTTTATCGAATAAGGGTTTAACTTTCATCTTTAATGCCTCCTTTAATTTGGCACTCTCTCTTTTCAAGTGCTAACATTTATTATATACGTATAAAATTTTTTGTCAATGGAAAAAAGGCAAAAAACTCAAAAATTTTTTATAAGCATAAAAATTATTTGGGGAAAGGGCAAATTATTGAATTTGTTGCGGAGTTTTAGGGGAAGCTTTTATTTCGCCCGCTTTTTTGAAAGCGATTTTAGCGAGTATTACTGCAATTATTTCATTGATAATCGCGGCGGCGGCGATTGTGCCAGTTATGACTGATGCGAGCGACGGGTCTATTGCAGTTAAAGAGGTTGCCGCTATTCCCGTAAATACCAGAGAAACTCCCGAGTGGGGTAAAAGAGTGAGTCCTAGGTATTTTTTTACCGTCGGCGGAGATTTTGTTATCACGCCGCCGAGATAAGCGCCGCCCGTTTTGCCCACGGCGCGGGAAACAATATATATTGCAGTAAAAAGCCCTGCGCCCGCTATCAGTTTATAATCGAGCGGAATTCCGAGGCTTATAATGACTATTACCATAGATATATTAAGTATAGGTGAGTATATATCCATGTAGCGGTTGAATTTTTCTTCGCTTACCATATTTGAAACCGCCGTGCTGAACGATATTCCCGTAAGGAAATAGTTCATTGAAAATGAATGGAATATGAATTTATCCGTAAGGATACCCGAAAACGCGCATAGACAAAGAAAAAATATAAAAGTTATAAAACCTGCGGCGGTGTTATTTATTTTTTTAATAATCAGTGCGGCGATTATGCCCGTAAGCGCGCCTATAATAACGGGCAGAAAAATTATTCCCAGTACCATGAGCGGCGAAGCGGCCGCGCTTCCCATAGTTACGTTTACCGTCGTGATTACGCTGAAAAAGATTATTATACCGATTACGTCGTCTATTATCGCAAGCGGAATGAGCGTATCGGTTACAGGTCCCGAGGTATGGTATTCGTTTACTATCGAAAGGGCGGGGGCGGGAGCGGTCGCAAGCGCTATTCCGCCGAAAATGAACGCCATGTAAACGGGGATATCGGTTATTATAAAAACAATCGAGAATACGAGCGAAACAAACAGAAATGTAGCAACTGACTGAATCACGGTTATACCTATTATCTGCTTGCCGGATTTCGCAATTTTTTTAAAAATCAGTTCTTTACCGAGCATAACGCCGGCAAAACATTCGAAAATTTTTACAAAAATCTTGTACCACAGAGAGTCGGTTATTTCAAAGGTAACGACTTCGGCAAGATACGGCCCGAAAATTATTCCTGCCGTCAGCCAGCCGAGTATGGCGGGAAGTTTTACCTTTTTGACAAGATTGCCCATTACAAGAGCAACGCATATAATGGAAAATACGCGAAGAAGTTGAATAAACATAATTTTTTCTCCATTTTGTTATTTTAAAATAATAATTATTATTTTTATAATGCGTTTAGCGTTTCAAACAGTAAAATAACAGATTTTTATACTTTCAATGGTTATTTATAATGGTTTTTTATTTTGTTTATAGTTTATAAATTGTTATCTATTATTTATTATAATTTCTTGCTAATTCTTGCTAAGTTTATCGGATGTGATATGCGAATATATTGCGCGCCGCCCGTTCGGACGGGCGGCGCTGAGATAAAACCATGATAAAATTATAAACAGTTCTAATCTTAAAAGTAATATGCGCGTTTTTATGATTGATAAAAGGCTTAATATTACGGCGTAACGCGGTTTATGTCTCTCGGGAACATTGTCGCTTCACGCACGTTTTTAAATCCTAAAAGGTGCATGGTAAGTCTTTCGAGACCGAGCCCGAGTCCTCCGTGCGGGGGAGCGCCGTATTTATGCAACATAAGATAGGTAGCAAATTCTTCGGGATTCATGCCGCATTTTTCCATTTTGGCGACCTGTTCGTTATAATCGTGTATTCTCTGTCCGCCCGAAGTGATTTCAAGACCTCTGAAAAGAAGGTCGAAACTTAAAGTATATTCGGGGTCTGCGGGGTCGTCCATGGTATAGAACGGGCGCTTTTTGGAGGGGTAGTGAGTTACGAATATAAAGTCGCTGTCGAATTCTTTTTTAGCGTGTTTTCCGAGCAGTTGTTCTTCTTCGGGGTCAAAATCCTTCATGTCCGAAGGTTTATACTTGAATTTGTCCATTATTATTTTCTTTGCGTCCATGAACTTTATCGCGGGAATTTCGTTTATTACCGGAATATCGGCTTTTAAAAGCGTTACTTCTTCACTGTACTCGGTTTTAAGAAGTTCCATAATATATTTTAGCGCGCCCGTTTCCATGTTCATTATATCTTCAAAAGAGTCGATAAAGCCCATTTCGAAGTCCATGGAAATATATTCGTTGAGGTGTCTCGACGTATCGTGATGCTCGGCGCGGAAAACAGGCGCTATCTCAAATACTCTCTGAAAAACGCCGACCATTGCCTGTTTATAAAGTTGGGGAGACTGAGCAAGGTAAACCTGTTTTCCGAAATAATCGAGTTTGAATACGTTGGTACCGCCTTCCGCGCCCGCGTAATTGATTTTAGGCGAGTGAATTTCGGTAAATCCCTGTTTTGTGAGGAAGTCTCTGAAACCCCTCTGAATACCCTCCTGCAATTTGAAAATGGCGCGTTCGCGCGGGTTTCTCATGGAAACGGGGCGAAGGTCGAGAATTGTGGAGAGTTGTATATTGTCGAGTTGTTTTTTATTTATGACTATGGGCAGCGGTTCGGCAGGTAAGGACAGTATGATAATATCGTGTATTTGCAGTTCGTATCTGTCGTTGCCTTTGGCGTCCTTACTGGAAACGACTTTTCCGTGAATTTCCACGCACGCCTCTTCGCATAATTTAGCGTCCCAGCGGTAATCGGAAAATTCGGGCGCGTAAACGCATTGTATAACGTCTCTTGCCGTGCGGAGAATGACAAACGAAAATCCCGTCATTTCCCTTATTCTGTGTATATAACCCCTTACGGGTATTACCTGACCGTCATAATTTTTGAAATCTTTGAATTCGACGCAGGTGCTATTGATATTGCCGCTTATTTTTTCCATCTTTTTTTCTCCGTGAAATCCGTGAAATATATATAACATAATATCACTTTTAATAGTTATAAATCAAGCGTTTTTTCGCGGTTTGGAAGCGGAAAAAAATTATAATGGGATTTTTGGTCTCATAATAATCGTTGCATATTCTGTGATATTTGATACTGTTAAAGCAGGAAAAAGTAAAAAGTATAACAGAAGGAAAGTTTATTAAAATCGTTTACAAGTTTGTTGCGTTTATGTTAAAATATAAAAAAGCCGGAAGGCTCAATCAAAAAACATATCGGAGAGAAATTATGAAAATAGCAGTTTCAGCGGAATCCACAAACGACTTATCAAAAGAACTGATTGAAAAATTCGACGTAAGCGTAATTCCTTATCATATAGTTCTTGCCGGCGAGGAGTTCACCGACGGAGATTTCAGTACGCAGGAGTTGTTCGATAAAGTTAATAAAGCGGGAGTTCTGCCCAAAACAAACGCGCTTAATGAATTTGAGTATACCGAATATTTTGAAAATCTTAGAAAAAAATACGACGCGGTTATACATATCTGCCTTTCGGGGGCAATAACTTCTTCTTGCGGCAACGCTTTCCGCGCGGCGGAAAAAGTTCCCGGGGTATACGTTGTTGACAGCCGCTCGCTTTCCACCGGAATAGGCTTATTGCTTATTTATGCGAGAGAACTTGCCGACAAAGGCGTCGCGCCCGAGGAAATTCAGAAAAAGGTGCAGGCAAGGACAGAGAAGTTGCAAGTAAGTTTTGTTATAGAAAGGCTGGATTACCTTTATAAGGGCGGAAGATGCAACAGTCTCCAACTTCTCGGCGCCAATCTTTTTAAAATCCGTCCGAGGATTGTGCTTAAAGACGGGAAAATGGGAATGGATAAGAAATACCGCGGCAATATGGCTACTGTGATAGAAAAGTATTGTCAGGACGTGCTTGCCGACTTCAATACTCCCGACCTTAATCAGGTTTTCATTACATATACGTCGGCTACCGAAGAAATGGTTGCCGCGGCTAAAACCGCATGCGAGAACGCCGGGTTTAAAACTATTTACGAAACTCACGCAGGCTGTACTATTGCCAGCCATTGCGGCGAACATACGCTCGGTATTCTTTATTTCAACGACGGTAATTCCTGATTTATGTTTATTTTTATAAAAAACGGCTGAAAGTCAGCCGTTTTTTTGCTTTTTTATAAAATTTCCAACTTCTTTATTGCCTTTTTCGGGTTAATGTGTTAAGATATATTTAAATATATTATGTTAATATTAAGTTTTTAATATTTTTTAATAGTATTATAAAAAAAGAATATAAATAAAAATCCGTTTATATAATAATTTAACTGTGAAGAATTTAATGATTTTTGTTGAAAAGAAAAATCTTACAAATAAAGGAGATATGCAATGGAAACTGTAATTGAATGGGTAAAAAACAATCTTACGCTTGTAATTGCCGGTGCGGCGGTGTTAATACTTTTGATTATTCTCATCGCGGTAAGTGCTTCTAAGGCTAAAAAGAAAAGAAAATCCGAAAAGCAGTCCGAAACCGTTGCAAAAGAAGAAAATTTAAAAATCGCGGAAGAGAACGTCTGTGACGCCGACCTTTCGGAAAATTCGGCGGATGATAACTCGGTCGATGAAAAGGAAGACGCTCAATCAGAAAAAGAAGACGTTTCGGATACCGATGAATCAGATACGGATTCCGAAGAAATCAAACAAACAGTTAACAATACGGATGAAAATAATAAGGTAAACGAGGAGGAAAATTCTCTTACGAAAGAGGAAACGGTTATGGTTAACAAGAAAAATACGGTCAGTGAAAAGAAAACGAAAACAGAAGGCAAGACTCAGAAAAAGGTTTTGAAGAGCGTAGGTAAATGGACGGTTGAAATGAAAGCGGCGGGCGAATACATGGCTACGCTTTCTGCCAACAACGGCGAGGTTATGCTTTCGAGCGAAATCTACACCACCGAAGAAGGGGCGCGCAGCGGTATAGCGACCATTATAAACTGTGTCGCGAACGGCAAGTTTGTAATTTACAGAGATAAAAATAAAAACTACTATTACAAACTCAAAAGCGCAGGGAACAGACTGCTTTGCGTGGGCGAGATTTATAAGTCAAAAGATCAGTGCCTTAAAGCAGTTGAAACGGTTAAGCGTATAGCCGCTCAGGCGACTGTATTGCCAGACGTCGCAGAGGGCGCGAAGTATGTCGCTTATAAGCCTGTTACGCTCAGTACCGATGATATAAAGAAAGGTCTTCGCGGCAGATGGAGGGTGGAAAGTACCGAAGAGGGCAACTATTGCGCAAAACTCTATGCTTCCAACGGGCAACTGATGCTCGCGACCGAAGAAGTTTCTCTTCGTAAGTCCGCCGAAAAAGCGATAGAGGCTGTTAAAAAGAATTCTCTCGCGGGAAATTTCATTATAGACAGGGATAAGTTCGGAAGATATTATTATAAACTCCGCAACGCACAAAAATCCGTTATCTGCATAGGCGAAGCGTACGATTCGCTGGAATCTTGTATCAACGCGCTGGAATCGGTCAGAAGATTTGCCGCCACAACTCCGTACAATCAGGAATAAAAAAATTAAAAGTTATTCCCGTTCTTTGCATTCTTGCTCAGGACGGGAATTTTAAATTAAATGGAAATAAATTATCACCCGCGTATTAAAAGTGTAAAATATAAAAATACTAAGACCGTAAACTCACCGCTCGGTTAAAAAAACGATTCAGTTGTTATAATAAAATAAACGATAAAATTCGGCAGAGACGGTTTTTTCGTTGAAATAGAGAAAATATTATGATATAATATACGTTGGCAGAGTAGTAAATTAAGATGATAAGATGAGATTATCTTATTCAGATACTCCCGAAAAAAACTGTCAAAGCGGTAAAATCCGATATTTGGGTTATTATTTTATATTTGGTGGGTTTTAATAAGGAAATATTATGAGAATCAGTGAAAACGGCGCAGTTGCGGTCGACGAGGAAACTTTGAAAGACCAAAGCGAACAAAAAATAGATCATATAGATTACAGGGTGAAATATTCCGACGAGTTTTACAGAGAATATGTGGAAAATTTCAGACCGTCGCCCAAAAAGAAATATATTTACAGGTTTTTCAAACGCTTTTTAGATATAGTGTTTTCACTGATATTGCTTTTGTCTTTATCGCCGTTATTTCTGGCAATTGCAATTATGGTTAAACTTGATTCCAAAGGCCCCGTCATTTTTACTCAGCAGCGTATGGGCAGAAAGAAAAAGCCGTTTAACTGCTATAAATTCAGATCCATGGCGATAACCGCTCCGAAAGATACGGCGACGTCGCTTTTAGATAATCCCGATAAGCATTTTACGCGAGTGGGTAAGTTTTTAAGAAAGTTGAGCCTTGACGAACTGCCGCAACTCTGGAATGTCTTTAAAGGCGATATGAGTTTTATAGGGCCGAGGCCCGTGGTGCTTACCGAAAGCAACCTTATTGAAATGAGAGACGCTTTGGGAGTATACGACGTCAGACCCGGAATTTCCGGATACGCCCAGGTGAACGGAAGAGACGAAGTTTATTATAAGAACAAGGCCATAATGGACGCCTATTACGTCAAGAATTTTTCCTTTTTGTTTGATTTGAAGTTGTGCTTTAAGACGGTTGTGTGTGTTATCCGCCGCGACGGAAACAGAGAGAGTAAATCTAAAAAATAAAAATCAAAAAATTTCAGTATAAAATTTACGGCGTTTAAAAACTCCGTTTAAGGAGCATAAAAGATATTAAAAAATCTTTTAACTCAGTGATAAATTTTATTAATAAATTTTACAAAGTTATAAAAGGTATAAAAGGTATAGCAGGCGGTGCGTAATGAAAGTGCTTTTGATAGGTAACAGCGATATTTGTATTTACACTTTCAGAAAAGAACTTGTGGATAAACTTTTGCAGGAAGGCCATAAAGTTTATATACTGGCACCTTACGGAAAACTTATTGACGATTTAAAAAAAGCCGGTTGTGTGTTTTACGATACGCCGCTCAGTCGCAGAGGCAAAAACATCTTAAAAGATTTGAAACTTTTAAGAAATTATAAAAAAATAATAGGTGAGATAAAGCCGGACATAGTCTTTACATTCACTATCAAGCCGAATATTTACGGCGCGCTCGCTTCTGCTAAGTATAACGTTCCTTGCGTTATGAATATTACCGGATTGGGTTCAGCGGTGGAAAATAAAGGCATTACTCAAAAAATAACTTTATTTCTTTACAGAAAAGCATTGAAGAAAGTGCAGACGGTATTTTTTCAGAATGAAGAGAATATGCGTTTCTTTGCGGACAGAAATCTCGGAACAGGTAAACATAAACTTTTGCCGGGCAGCGGAGTCAATCTGAAAAAGTTTGCTTATGCAGACTATCCTTCTGAAAACAACGGGCTGGTCTTTTTGTTTCTTTCGAGAATAATGAAAGAAAAAGGGATAGATCAATATCTTCAAGCGGCAGAATATCTGAAAGGAAAATATCCCGAACTGAAATTTAACATATGCGGCTATTGTGAAGAGGCGTATCAGCAAAGACTTGAAGATTTGCAGTCGAAAGGCATTATATTTTACTACGGCCTTAAAAAAGACGTTGTACCGATAATTAAGGAATCGCACTGTCTGGTTCACCCTACATATTATCCCGAAGGGCTGTCAAATGTGCTGCTTGAAAGTTGCGCTTGCGGCAGACCTGTCATCACTACCGACAGAAGCGGTTGCCGAGAGGTTGTGGAAAACGGCGTTAACGGTTTTTTCTGTAAGCAGAAAGACGCCGAGGACCTTATAAGATGTATCTTGAAATTCATGAACCTTTCTGCCGAAGAGCGTAGAACAATGGGGCTTAACGGCAGGAAAAAGGTTGAACGCGAGTTTGACAGAAATATTGTTGTAAAAGCGTATCTTGACGAAATAAAAAAATTGAACGGTTGAAAAGCGGTTGATAAAATGGATAAGATAAAAATACTTCACGTATTAGGCGCGCTGAATTGCGGCGGAGCGGAAAACATGGTGATGAATTTTTTCAGAGCGCTTAAAGACGGCGATATAAGTTTCGACTTTATATTGCATACATCGGAAAAGTGTTTTTTTACAGACGAGGCTCTTGATTTGGGCGCAACAATTTATTCTTGTCCTAAATACAGGCTTTATAATCATTTCGCTTATAAAAAATGGTGGGAAAATTTTTTTAAAAATCATCCCGAATATAAAATAGTTCACTGTCACGTGCGCAGCACGGCGTATATAATTTGCAGGGCGGCGTCCGAATACGGGGTTAAAACAATCGTGCATTCCCACTCAACGTCGGACGGTAAAGGATTGTCGTCGATTATAAAAAAAATATATCGGAAAAAAATAGCCGATAACGCGGATTATTTTTTTTCATGTTCCGATAATGCCGGTAAGTGGCTTTTCGGTAACAACATAATTTCCTCAGACAGATACTTTCTTATACCAAACGCCATAGATATTTCAAAATACAGACCTGATGAAAAAATTGCCGATGAGGTGCGCGATGAACTTAATTTGCAGGATAAAAAAGTTTATCTGCACGCAGGGCGATTCATAAAGGCCAAAAATCATAAATTTCTGATAAAATTATTTGAAAGAATCTATGCACAAGACCGGTCTTCCGTGCTTTTACTTGCAGGAGACGGTAAATTACAAAAATCAATAGAAAAAAAAGTAAAACGTTCAGGCTTGGAAGGTGCGGTGGTTTTTTTGGGGGTCAGAGCGGATTTAAACAGAATAATGCAGGCGGCTCAAATATTTTTATTCCCATCGTTATGGGAGGGACTGCCGCTGACGGTTATAGAAGCCCAAGCCGCGGGACTTCATTGCTTTGTTTCCGATTCCGTTACAACCGATGTGTGCGTTACACCGCTTGTCAGCAGGTTGAGGGTAACGGGTAAGGAAGCATTAAATATTTGGGCGCGGGAAGTTTCCGCATCGGATACGGGAAAAAAAGATTTTTTTTCTGAAATAAAACAAGCGGGATATGAAATTTATTCCGCGGCGGAAAAACTTAAAATGATATACATGAATATTTTTGAAAGTATTGACGCAATTATTTTTTAATTTCGTTATTGCGGCAAATGATTTTAAAGAGAATACTGATAAATTTTATGTAATTAGTTATGAAAATTGCTTTTTATATCAATACGTCAGGCAGGGGCGGCGCGGAAAGGGTTATAGTAAACCTTGCGGATTTTTTTGCCGAAGACGGGAACCGAACGCTTATAATAAATTCTTATCCGATAGAAGACGAATATAAGTTGTCAGAGTCTGTGGAGCGGATTTTTCTCGAAGATAAACCTTCAAGGAAATCTTTTTTAAAGAAAAATCTTACTTACGTTAAGAAGTTAAGAAGAATACTTAAAGATGAAAAGCCCGATATTCTGGTCTCTTTTATGGCCGAGCCTAATTTCCGATCGTTGATAGCCGCGCGGAGACTTAAAGTAAAGACTGTTATTTCCATAAGAAATGACCCAAAAAAGGAATACCCCACTTTTCTTTACAGATTTTTGGCAAAGAGGTTATATAAGAGGGCGGACGGGATTGTCTTTCAGACCGATGAGGCATTGAAATTCTTTTCAGAAAAAATAAGAAGAAAATCGGTAGTTATAATGAATTCCGTTGACCCTGAGTTTTTTGATACCGAAAAAACGGCAGAAGATTATTGCGTTGCGGTGGGTCGGTTGACCGCTCAGAAAAATTATCCGTTAATGATAAAGGCTTTCAAAAAGGTTTTAGCGGATTTTCCTGACAAAAAACTGCTTATTTACGGAGACGGAGAACTCAAAGAGTCTCTTGAAACTCTTATAAAAGGAGAGGGCGTAGAGGAAAATATCATAATAAAGGGAAGGACGGACGACGTTCCCGACGTACTTTCTCGCGCCGAAGTTTTTATAATGACTTCCGATTATGAAGGAATGCCGAACGCGCTTTTGGAGGCTATGGCGGCGGGAGTTCCGGTTATATGTACGGACTGTCCTTGCGGAGGTCCTAAAACGGTAATCGAAGACGGAATAAACGGTTTTTTGATAAATACGGGAGATGCCGACGCCCTCGTGGGAAAATTAAAACTTATTTTTTCCGATTACGGGTTAAGAAGGACACTGAGTAATAACGCTAAAATACAGGCGAAAAATTTTTTGCCTGAAACAATAAACGCCAGATGGAAAGAATATCTGGAAAATTTAGTCTGAGAAAGTTCATTCGCCGAATAAAATTATCATAATGGTTATTGCAGAAAAGAAAAGTAATTTTAATCTTACCTTGTTCGCTGTGCTGACGGTCATGTACACAGTCGCATACAACTCTTACTTCCGTTCCATAAGCATTTTATGGTACGGTATTTCTGTTTTTACCATTTTTGTATTAGGTTTAACGGTTCTCGGTAAAAGAAACGTTAAACTTAACTTTTTTATTTATTGGGCTGTTATTTTTTATGTTTTTACGGTTGCAAGTTCTTTGTGGAGTCTGAATCCTTCAAAAAGCATAAGTCCAATTCTGACGCTTTCTTTGATATTTGTAGTGGGAATTCTAATGTCTTTGCTTTTTAACAGCAGAGAGGATTTAAAGTCGCTGCTGTTTATAAATTTTATCGCTTTGTTTTTGTGTGCTATATATATTCTTATTGCGGTGGATCCTGAATTGATAGGAGAAGCGCGCATAGGTCTGGGTACCGTGGGGGATATGTGGAACGCAAACGATATAGGACTCAAAATGTGCGTGGGGCTCGGTATCGCTCTTTATTTCCTATATGAGAGTGACAAGGTTTATAAACGGTTGATATATCTTGCTGCCTGTATAATATTTATAGCAATAGCTTTGCTTACGGGTTCCAGGACTGCACTATTTATGGTTTACGGTATAGTCGTTCTGATTATTTTTATCAGATCGAAAGGAGTAAACAGGGTTTACGCTATTTTGTTTTTAATAGTTTTTTCGATAGGTTTGTTTGTACTGATAATGAATTATGAACCGTTATATAACGTTATAGGTATACGTGTTGAAGATATGATAAACGGTCTTTTCGGACAGGGAACAGATGACGGAAGTTTTAATTACAGGGTAAGATTTATAGAATACGGTCTTCACTGGTTTGGAGAAAGACCTCTTTTCGGATACGGTATAGGAAATTTCAGCGAACTTGCCGCCGCTCAATTCGGAGAAAAGTTTGACACTTACTCTCATAACAATTTTATTGAAATGCTTGTAAACGGCGGTTTGGTAGGATTTATAATTTATTATGTGGTGTATTTTTATGTGCTTTTTAAACTTTTACGTTATGTGTTTATCGAAAAAGACCTGATTGCCATAATATTATTTACATTGAACCTCGTTTCGCTTGTGCTGCAAGTGGCAATGGTTTCATATACTTCTACACTCTTTACAACGCTTATTTTATTTACGGTAATATATATAATATCAAAAGAACGCGGAAAAGATATTGAGCGGCAGGGTTAATTCTGAAATTTTGGAGTACGGATGACTGACAATACGAATATAAAACAAAAAACTTTCGGAAGCATGTTCTGGAAGTTTGCCGAGCGGGTTTGTGCTCAGGGTGTATCTTTAGTAGTTTCAATAATACTTGCAAGAATGCTTATGCCTGACGATTACAGCGTTATAAGCATTGTTACGATATTTTTTGTATTTTGTAACGTATTTATATCAGGCGGGCTCAATACCGCGCTTATACAGAAGAAGGACGCGGATATCGTTGATTATTCAAGTGTTCTTCACGTCAGCATGCTTATAGCGTTAGTTTTATATATTGCTATGTTTTTCTCTGCGCCGTGGATTGCGGATCTGTACGGTAAAGACATTCTTATTCCGGTAATAAGGGTAATGTCGCTTACTTTTTTTATAAACGGATTCAAGGCGGTACTTTGTGCGTACATATCGAGCAGGCTGGAATTTAAAAAGTTTTTCTTTGCCACGATAATAGGAACGGTAATATCGGCAGTAGTCGGAATAGTAATGGCGCTGAACGGATACGGGGCATGGGCGCTTGTCGCGCAGCAGATGACAAACAGTTTTATAGATACCGTTATTCTGTTTTTCAGTACAAAATTCAGGATTGTATTTGTAATTTCTTTTAAAAAACTTAAAGTTTTATTCAGATACGGCTGGAAAATATTTGTTTCTTCGATAATATCTGCACTGTACGATGAAATAAAACCGCTGGTGGTGGGGGTAAAATATTCGGGGGAAGATCTTGCATACTACAATAAAGGGGACAGTTTTCCCAAGTTTGTAAATTCGGCAGTTTCCGACACTCTCTCATCGGTGCTTTTTCCGGTTATGGCAAAATACCAGGAAGATAAAAATGCCGTGCTTAATATTACGCGTAAATACATGAAAGTTTCATCTTTTATAGTGTTTCCGCTTATGATAGGATTTTTTGCGGTGGCGGAAAATTTCGTAAGCGTAGTGCTTACCGATAAATGGTTACCTGCCGCTATATATATTCAGATATTTTGCGCGAGTTATATGTTCAATATAATTCAGGTAGGAAATTTACAGGCTATAAAGGCGATAGGGAGGAGCGATGTCGCGCTTATACTTGAAATAATTAAAAAGTCGGCTTATTTCGTGATTATTATACTTTTTATATTTTTAGCTGACAGTCCGGAATGGCTTGCCGCATCGAGTATTTTATGTACGCTTATAGCCTCTGTCGTAAATACCTTTCCTAACAGGCGTCTTATCGGTTATCATTATCGATTGCAGTTTTCGGATCTTTTCAAAAACCTTGTAACGGCAGTATTTATGGGCGTTGCGGTGTATTTTATGAATTATATACCGTTAAATAAGATTCTTCTTCTTTGCTTGCAGGTTGTTTCGGGTGTAATAATTTATATAATTCTTTCTTTAATCACTAAAAACGAAAATTTCCATTATATTTGGAATTTTTTAAAAAATCTGAGGCGCAAAAATGAAAAACCCGTTTAAAATAATTTTAAAAAAGTCTGTCTCGGTTGTGCGATATTTTAAAGGATTTTTTATGCCGGTAAAAAACATTATACTTTTTGAGAGTCAACCGGATTTTTCCGATAACACCGTGGCGGTATTTAATGAAATGCTGAAAAGAGGGCTGAATGAAAAATACGAATTTATCTGGTGGGTAAAAGATAAATCGGATAAAAGACTTCCGCAAATAAAAAATGTCAGATATGTGGAGAAGCCGGCAAACAGATACACGGCGGAATTTGTAAAAGTTCTTATGTCTGCAAAATGCATTGTGGGATGCAATAAACCCATTTCAAAATACAATAATAAAACGAAATATTTTTATTTGATGCACGGAACGCCGATAAAGAGCGTTAAATCATATTACAGCCCCTGTAAGCGTGCGGATTACTGTATTGCTCAGTCTGAATATGTAAGAAGTCTCAGCGCGTCGGAAATGGGTATTTCGGAAAGAAAAACCGTCGGTCTCGGATATCCGAGGAACGATGTGCTGACGATTGCGAAAAAAGATTTGCATAATTATTTTAAGAAAGATTTTGATAAAATCATAGTATGGTATCCGACTTTCAGACAGACGCTCGGAAAAGTAACAACCGGATCGAGCATTTCTCTTCCCGTAATACACGACGAATCAGCCGCAATCAGACTCAACGAATCTGCAAAAAAAAGAAAAGTGCTTTTGGTGTTAAAGCCTCATTTTGCTCAGGACGTGAGCAGGATAAAGGATTTAAAACTAAGTAATATTGTTTTTATAAACGATGATTTTTTTACCGAACATAAAATTTCTTCTTATGAATTCGTAGGTTCGTGCGACGCGCTTTTGACCGACTATTCTTCTGTTTATTACGATTATACTTTGTGCGATAAACCCATCGGTCTCATATGGGAGGATATAGACGAATACAGAAAGGATCCGGGATTTGCGGTAGATATAGATTTTATGTGTTCGGGCGGTGAAAAAATATACAGCGAAAAAGAACTTGAAGAATTTATAGAAAGAATAGCATGCGGCGTTGACGTTTTAAAGGATAAAAGAAGGGAAATAAAAAATCTCGTCAATTTCTCGGACGACGGCATGAACGCAAAAAGAGTTACTGATTTTATAGTTGAAAAAGCGGCTCTTTGATGTTTTTTAATGAAAGGCGTAATTTTAAAAACCTGTGTAAGGGGTCATAAAATGTATAATTCAAAATATCTTCGTATTG
>CALWBJ010000125.1 GCA_944376035.1 uncultured Clostridia bacterium
TATTACGCTGACAGATTCGGAAGGAAGCATGCTTCCGTCGGAATTCGGTGAATTCTTAAAAACTGCTTACGCTGCCGTTCCCGAACTTGCAAACGTTAATCTTGCGGTTAAGATATGCGACGCTTACTCAATGGCAAATGCAGGACTATTCAGCGCTATTGAAGCGGGTGCTGTAAGAGTAAAATTATCCTCTATGGGAAAACTAAGCGTTCCTACGATAGAGAGTTTTATTAAATCTATGGATGTTATCGGGGCGAAAAAAGGCTATACTTGCAATCTCAATAAAACCGGATCATTGAGAATTATTAAGCAGATTGCGCAACTTGCCGCCGATAAGAGCGCATTTACCGCATTCGGAAATGTGGTCGGGGAAAAGGACAGCATTATAAATAAAGACATAACCGAAGAAGAGTTCTCGGAACTTATAGAAAAACTCGGTTATCAACTTAATGAGGAAGATTCTGCAAAAGTATTTTCGGAATTTTCTCGGTTGTCCGATAAAAAAGACGTCAGTTTAAAAGAACTAGACGCCATAGTCGCAAATACCGCTTTGCAGGTTCCCGCCGCATATTCACTTAAAAACTTTTCTGTAAGCGTTAGTAATAATCTGACTGCAATGGCAGGAATAACACTTTCATTTGAAAATAAAGATTTGTCAGGAATTTCCTTCGGAAACGGCTCGATAGACGCTGCATTTCTTGCTATTGAAAGTATAACGGGCAGACATTTTGACCTGGACGACTTTGAAGTGACCGCGGTTACCGAAGGCAAAGAGGCTATGGGACAGACTGTCATAAAATTGAGAAGCGGCGGTAAAGTTTATTCGGGAAGGGGGATTTCCACAGATATAGTGGGAGCAAGCATAAAAGCGTATGTTAACGCTCTCAACAAAATAGTTTACGAGGAGCAAAATAAATGAAACTTTCGTTTTCTACCAACGGCTGGAATTTAAGTTTTTCTCAACTGGTAAGTCTGTGCAGTGAAAATAAAATAACCGGTCTTGAAATTCACGACGTAAATTCCAAGTGTTTCGAAAAGGAAAAACCTTTTATTAAATCAAATCTGGCAAAAACCGAAAAATTTCTTTTTGAAAACGGCATAACCATATCATGTCTGGATTCGGTGTGCAACCTTGCGGATAAGGATAAGGAAGCAGAAAATATTTCCGAAATAAAAAATCTTATTTACCTTGCAAAGGAACTTAACTGTAAATATGTAAGACTTCACGCTTATGCTGGGGAAGGTATAACTTTAACCGCAGAAGAATGCACCGAATATATTTGCGGTTTTATTGCGCCGATTATAGACGAAGCTAAGAAAAACGGCGTAGTATTACTTGTCGAGTCAATGGGTATTTATTCGGATACCGAAAAACTCGCATTACTTCTCGGTTCGTTTGCAAGCGATTATTTTTCCGCGCTCTGGGACATCCATCATACAAGTATTTATGCGGGAGAAGCACCTGAAATATCTGTAAAAAATCTCGGTAAACATATAAAGCATCTTCATATAAAAGACAGTGTAGCCGAGAACGGTAAGATATCATATTGCTTACTCGGCGAAGGCGATCTTCCCATAAAGAAAGTATTTGACAGTCTGCGTTCTATAAATTACGACGGTTTTATGTCTTTGGAACTTATGCAGGAATGGCTGGAAACACTGGGCGACGCAGAAATAGTTCTTCCGCAGTTTGCAGGATATATGAGCAGTTTTGAAAGCGTTCCTTCCTGGCAGAACAATCTTTTTGACAACAAAAGAAAAACCGGTAAATTCATTTGGGAAAAGGAGATTCTTATAGAGAGAACATTTTCTCAGGTTCTGGATAAAGTCGTTGAAGAGTTCCCCGACCAGATAGCATTCAAATATACTACCCTCGATTATACGAGAACATATTCCGAGTTCAGAGATGAGGTCGATAAAGTGGCTCGTGCTCTTATGGCTATCGGCGTAGGGAAGGGAGATCACGTTGCGGTCTGGGCAACAAACGTTCCGGAATGGTATCTGACGTTTTGGGCTACAACCAAAATAGGTGCGGTTCTCGTTACCGTAAATACCGCCTATAAAATTCATGAGGCTGAATATCTGCTTAAACAGTCGGATACTCATACGCTTGTACTTATTAAGGGTTGGAGAGATTCTGATTATGCAGGCATTATAAATCAACTTTGCCCGGAACTTGCAACTCTTAAAAAGGGCGAACGTCTGCACGCTAAAAGGTTGCCGTTTTTGCGCAATGTTATAACGGTAGGATTTAAACAAAAAGGTTGCCTTGAATTTCAGGAGATGATGGAACTTTCCAAGAATGTTCCGCAGGAAAAAATGCAGACTCTGGCAAATTCCGTCGGCGTGAACGACGTTTGCAACATGCAGTATACTTCGGGTACGACAGGTTTCCCGAAAGGCGTTATGCTTACGCACTACAACATCGTGAATAACGGTAAGTGCATAGGCGACAGAATGGATTTATCCACTGCCGACAGAATGATGATTCAGGTTCCTATGTTCCATTGCTTCGGTATGGTTCTTGCAATGACTGCTTCTATGACGCACGGAGTTTCGATATATCCGTTGCCGTATTTTTCACCTAAGCCCGCTCTTGCGTGTATCAACAGGGAACAAATAACGTGTTTCCACGGCGTTCCTACCATGTTTATAGCAATGCTTGCGCATGAAGACTTTCCGAAAACCGACTTTTCGCATATGCGTACGGGAATTATGGCAGGAAGTCCCTGCCCGGTTGCGGTTATGCAGGACGTAATCGATAAGATGAATATGACTGAAATTACCATAGTTTACGGTCAGACGGAAGCGTCTCCCGGCTGTACAATGTCCAGTACGGAAGACAGTAGTCAGGTAAGGGTAGAGACTGTCGGAAGTCCGCTTCCGAACATCGAATGTAAAATAGTAGACCCCGAAACAAACCAGGAAGTTCCTGATAATGTTGTAGGTGAGTTTGTCGCTAGAGGTTATAACCTTATGAAAGGTTACTATAAAATGCCTAACGAAACAGCCCGAGCAATAGATTCCGAAGGTTGGTTGCACACGGGAGACCTTGCGCTCCGCATGCCGGACGGTAATTTCAGAATAACCGGAAGGCTCAAAGACATGATAATAAGGGGCGGCGAAAATCTTTATCCTAAGGAAATTGAGGACTTTTTATATACTCATCCTAAAATTTCCGACGTTCAGGTTGTCGGTGTTCCTGACGAGAAATACGGCGAAGAAGCATACGCTTTCGTAATTCTCAAAGAAGGCGAAACGCTTTCGGAAGAGGAATTAAGACAATACTGCGTAGCCAATATAGCAAAACACAAAGTTCCGAGATATTTTGACTTCGTCAAGAGTTTCCCGATGAATGTAGCGGGTAAAATATTGAAGTACAAAATGCGCGAAGAAGCGGCAGAAAAAATAAAAAACAAAAAGTAATTAAAAGGAGTAAACGGATATGGAAATAAAAGTTCAGAAAACTGAAACACCTAAGCAGAAACCTGACTTTTCTAATCTCGGTTTCGGCAAATATTTTACAGACCACATGTTTGTAATGGATTATTCGGACAAAGAAGGTTGGCATAATCCGAGGATTATTCCTTTCGGTTATATATCGGTTCATCCCGCGAGCACCGTTTTCCATTACGGGGCGGAAATTTTCGAGGGATTAAAGGCTTACAAGACAAAAGACGGTTATCAGATGTTCAGACCGTATGAGAATGCAAAACGCTTTAACGACTCCGCCGAAAGACTGTGCTTGCCGCAGATAGATGAGGACATATTCGTAAAATCAATAACCGAACTTATAAATCTCGATTACGAATGGATTCCCGATTCGGAAGGTTCTTCTCTGTATATTCGTCCCTTTATGTTCGGCAACGACGAGAGCCTCGGAGTTCATGCAGTACATAACGCTACTTTTGTAGTAATATTATCACCGGTAGGAAGTTATTACAAAGAAGGTCTCAATCCCGTTAAGATAAGTATAGAAAGCGAGGACGTAAGAGCGGTAAGAGGCGGAACCGGTTACGCAAAATGCGGCGGTAATTACGCTGCGAGCATGCGTGCGGGACAGCGCGCCGAAGCAAAAGGATTTACTCAGGTATTGTGGTTGGACGGTGTCGAGAGAAAATATATAGAAGAAGTCGGCGCTATGAACGTAATGTTCAAAATTAACGGAGAAATCGTTACTCCTAAACTTACAGGCTCGGTTCTTCCCGGAATTACCAGAAAATCCTGCATCGAAATGCTTAAAAGTTGGGGCTACAAAGTAAGCGAAAGACTTTTGTCTGTCGACGAACTTATAGAATCCGCCGAAAACGGAAAACT
>CALWBJ010000126.1 GCA_944376035.1 uncultured Clostridia bacterium
AAATGGCGGTCAGTGCAATAACATCGTCCCCCGTGCCACCCGTTATATCCGATATAACTATATCGTGACAACCGTTACGCAAATCTATACCGTCCTGATTTTCAATATTACTGCAAATGCCGTCAATAATCTTGTGCATACACATGTCAAAATCGATTTTTTCAATTCTGCCATGGGAACATTCCTCCAAAGAAATCCCCCAGCAGTGAGAATCCGTTATGCGCAAATTCTCAATGGAAAAATTATGTACGTTTGCTAAAAGAATACCTATATTGCGCCAGTCTCCGTAATGAGACTCTGAGGGATTATCTGCGTCCGTGCCGTAAGAATAGCCATGAATATCCATAAATCCGAGTTTATCGGGAGACCTCCGCTCCTCCGGAACCCAATCGGCATAAGCGCACACATCCTCGGGACGGTGCGGGCAAACGCTTTTTAATATTTTAGATTCGTCTCCCGTAGAACGCGGATGGTCGGCGCCTTCCAATATGCACAGGCCTTCTCCGCGTATATGGATATTTTCAAAGGATTCGGGATTATCTATACCCAAGCCGCAGTTTGCGCTTCGAAAAAAATTATCGCGGCAGTTGTCTGACAGTTTGATTTTACAGTTCTGCAAAATCACAGTCGTACCGGACGGCAAAAGTACGGCACGGTCAAGAAGCCAATAATCCCTTTCGGGATCCAATGAAGACTTTCGCGGCGGAAATATCAGAGTATTTTTGTCCATGTCTTTAATTGCGTTCTCAATTTTTTCGCTGTCTGTTATCCCCGGATAATCGTTAACGGTACGCATTAAAAAAACCTCTTTAAACTTACAATAAAATTAATTTTAGAAATAAAAAATTATGATTTAGGCGGACGTTAAAGACTGAAAAATACTAATTCCACCCCATAATCCGACTTTTTTTCGTAAATTTTATATAAACCACAAATTTACAAATTTTTCTTTTTGTTAGGTTTGTTATAATTTTTAATATACGCAAACTGTTTCTTTTACGGTAAATTTTAATAAATATTTTTTCTTTAATTGATTTTATGTAGGGATTATACTATAATTAATATGTATATTCAATGATAAAAAACATAAAAAAGTGAGAAAATCCGACATGATTTCTTTTGAAGGAAAAACTGTTTTTGAATTTTCCAATATGGGGCTTTTCGATATAAGGACAGGCTGGATACACCCTACGGTTACCATCGACACTTATGAAATTATCTTCGTCACCGACGGACAGGTACATATACGTGAAAAAGAAAATAAGTATGACCTTAAAGCGGGAGACATGATAATTCTTTACCCCGGCGTTGAGCACGGCGGCACACGTTACAGCGAGGGACACACGTCTTTTTTCTGGCTGCATTTTTACTGTAACGATATAAATTTCTTTACTTTACCGAAAATAAGCGCGCCCGACAGAACGGAAACTGAGAAAACATTTAAAGAACTCCTTCACTTACAGTCGGAAAACCGAAACATAGCCGAACTTACCCTTTCAAAATTCCTGCTCACCGCATTCAGGAATAACGAAAGAAGAAATAAATTAGCATTCGAGATTGCCGCATACATGCGTCTTAACAGCAGAAAAAAACTTTCCGTCAAAGACCTTTCGGATATTTTCGGATATAACGGCGACTACCTTTCGAGAATTTACAAGCGCGAGTTCGGAAAAGATCTCAAATCCGGAATTAACGAACAGCGTATAAACCATATAAAATCAATGCTTTTAAACACTGACCTCAGAATTTACGAAATATCTGCCACCTGCGGATTTGAAGACGAAAACACTTTTTTTAAATTTTTCAAATATCATACCGGAATCACACCGACCGAATACCGAAACAGTTTCTTCCGTACCCATATGAATGACCGTTGAAAATTAAGTCAATTATTTATAAATAGAAAATAAAGAAAAATTTAAAGATAAAAACTGACGAAGATAGAAATCAATTATAGAAATTGAAAAATACACCGCGCCCGTGCAATTGCACGGGCGCGGCTAAATTAAGTTATAAATTTTTATTTTATTATTTTTTATCAATGAAAATATTTTTACTCCGCTTACAAATTCTTTTAAATTTATAAAACCCTTTTAAAATGCGTATTGAATATGACGTTTATTAAGAGTTTACTGACTCTACTCATGAAATAAAATTATTTTCTGTCTTCAAGTTTAACGTAATCGGACGCGGGAGAAACGCTTAAATAGTTGGGTCTTATAATTTTGCCGCGGTTGGCAAGTTCTTCTATTCTGTGCGCACTCCACCCTACTATACGAGCGGTAGCAAATATTGGTGTGAAGAGTTCCATAGGTATACCGAGCATGGAGTTTACAAAGCCCGAGTAAAAGTCTATGTTTGCAGCAACTCCCTTATAAATCGAACGTTTTTCCGCTATGACCTCAGGCGCCAGCCTTTCTACTTTTGCGTAAAGTTCGTAATCTTCGTGCCGTTTTTTCTCCTCGCTCAGCCTTTCCACATATATACGCATAATATCCGCACGCGGGTCGGACAGTGAATATACGGCATGTCCCATTCCGTAAATAAGTCCCGAACGGTCAAACGCCTGTTTATCGAGCAGTTTGGCAAGATAGTCTCTTACATCTCCGTCCGAAGTCGAGCGGAGATTCTTTTTCATATCCTCGAACATCTTAACGACTTTAATATTTGCCCCGCCGTGTCTCGGACCTTTCAGAGAGCCGAGAGACGCCGCCACAACCGAATATGTATCCGTTCCCGAACTGGACACAACGTGAGTCGTGAACGTCGAATTGTTGCCGCCGCCGTGCTCTGCGTGGAGAACCAGCATGAGATCTAATAATTTGGCTTCGAGTTCGCTGTATTTTTCGTCGGGACGCATCAACGCAAGCATTGCCTCCGCCGTGGAGAGTTCCTGGCGCGGTTTATGTATAATTAGGCTGTCTCCGTCGTGATAATATTTGAATACCTGATAAGAATACACGCTTAAAACGGGGAATTGAGCGATAAGTTGCAAGCACTGTCTCAATACGTTGGGTATGGAAATATCGTCGGGCTTGTCATCGTATGAATAAAGCGTCAGAACGCTTCGCGCAAGCCCGTTCATCATGTCGGTGGACGGCGCTTTCATGATAACGTCGCGGACAAAAGATATCGGAAGCGTGCGGAAACCCGAGAGCAATGCTTTGAACTCGCTGAGTTCGGATGCGTTCGGCAACTTTCCGAACAAAAGCAGATATGTAACTTCTTCAAAACCCAGCCTTTTTTCTTTCAGAAAACCTTTAACGATATCATTTATATCATATCCGCGGTAACGCAAAATCCCGTCCTGTGGTATTTTATTGCCGTTACCGTCCAAAATATACTCTTTATCGGAATCTGTTTCAAAAGCGATGATTTCCGAGATTTCGGTAAGTCCCGCAAGAACGCCTTCTCCCCCTATATCGCGAAGTCCGCGCTTAACGTCATACTTTTTATAATATTCATTATCAATAATCGTACTCTTTTCCACCGCGGAAGAAAGCCTTTCTATTAGCGGCATGGAATTATCTATAAACTCTTTGAATTTATCCATATTACCTCCTTGCATAAGAGTTTTTGACTTATTTTTTTTTATTATACCATAAATTGAAAAATATTGCAAACACATGATTTTATGCGGTTAAAGCCCGTTATATTTTACTTAAAAATTTAAATATTTATAACTTTTACTATCAATTTTCATTAAAAATTATGTCGGTTTAATAATA
>CALWBJ010000127.1 GCA_944376035.1 uncultured Clostridia bacterium
GTAAAATGGTGGTAGTTCATACAGATCTCCTAATGTAGTAAATTTGGTTTTGCAACTCTATTTTACCACAGATTTGTATGAACTCTTCTTTTTTTCTAAGTGTTGCACTTAATAGTATAATTCACCAAAAAACAAAAAGACTTTTATCGGATACGATAAAAGTCTTGTCAAAACCCTGAGGTTCACGGGCGCCGGGGATGATCCCGTGTGCTGACGACGCCGCGTACGCAAAATTATGCGTCAACTACTCCCTTTTTACAGTTTTTATTTTGTTTTCTCTTCCCGCAAAATATGGCGGGTTTCTAAACTTGCTTTTTCATTACAGACTGTTTTCTGAAAATCTTTTACGCTTATCTTTTGCCGAATATAAAACCTTTCAGTAAATAATAACAGTTTTATAGGTTTTATAAGTAAATATCAAGCAAAAAATCCGATATTATCTGATTTCAAGAGCCTGGAAAGTAGCGTCAAGAGAAGCAATCTTCTCGGAAAATAACTGCTGTTCTTCTTTTGTTAAAGGTAATTCCACAACCTTCTTGAATCCTGAACCACCTACTATGCAAGGTACGCCCATGCACATGTCGTGTGCGCCGTATTCACCGTTAAGCAATGTAGAAAGCGGAAGAATGGTATCGGTATCCGCAAGTATGGCCTTTACGAGTTTTGCGGTAGAAGCCGCTATCGCATAGAACGTCGCGCCTTTTGCTTTAATAACTTTGGAACCGGATTTAACCATTCCCGTATAAATATTTTCAAGTTCCGCATTGAGCTTGGAAGTTTTAATTTTAAGAATTTCTTTACAATAATTTCTTATGGGCATTCCGCTTATAGTGCAAAGACTCCAAGGCGCCATGCAAGCGTCTCCGTGCTCGCCGAAAACAAACGAGTTTACATTAGAAACATCTACTTTGCAATATGAAGCAACCGCCTGAGTAAGCCTGTTTGAATCAAGCAGCGTCCCCGTACCTATTATCTGATTTTTGGGAAGTCCCGTGCACTTCATAGTTACGTAAGTAAGGACGTCAACGGGATTGCTTACTATAACATAAATTGCCTTGGGCGCAATTTTTGCAACCCCCGGCATAACGCTTTTTAAAATTCCTACATTAACCTTTGCGAGATCAAGTCTTGTCTGATCGGGCTTTCTCGCAATACCGAAAGTAACAATAACAATATCAGCGCCTTTTACATCCTTATATTCTCCGCTCCAAACCTTGCATGACGGAACGCAAGCCGCGCATTGATTTAAGTCGAGAGCCTCGCCCTCTGCCTTCGCTTTATTGATATCGACCAACACGATTTCCGAACAGATCCCCTGTAAAGTCAAGGTGTAAGCGATGGTCGCGCCTACGTTACCGGTACCCAAAATTGCAATTTTTCTCTTCTTCTGAACCATTTTGCCGATTCTCTCCTATTATGATTTGACAATAAAATAATACACCAATTAAAATATTTTTGCAACTGTTTGGGTCGGTTTTAAAAAATTTATTTAAACTCTTATTAATTATTATAAATTATTATAAATTATTATATTTTAATTGCAGTATTTTTTGCTTATTATAATATTTTTGTTCAGGCTTTATAATTTTTTTTACAACTTTTATCAGTTCGATTGATGTTTTACACCTTATTTAAACTTTAATTATTTTAAATAATTTACGAAAGTTAAAAAACTGCATTTTTAAGTTTTAAAACATAAATAATTTTTACTGATCCGAATCGGTTTTATAATTAGTAACAAGACTTTTCGCTATTTCGTATATATCCCCCGCTCCGACAAAAATAACACGGTCAACTTCTTCACTCATTGACTTTATAATCTTTATAAGACTTTCGGGCGATTCCGAATAAAATAATTTTTTATCGGAATTTACGTCGGCGTAAAAATTATTAGACGCAAATTTATCCGAGCAATAAGTTTCCGGAACGAATTGCTCTGAATTTTCCGCATCTTTATCTGATCCAACGTCGGGAATAACCGAAACTTCCTTTATTTCGGAATTTGATTTTACAAGATTGGAAAAAAGCGCATATGCACTTCCCTGCATGTCAAAATCTTCTCTTGCAGAATAGGTTTTATAAATTACGACTCTTGAAAAATTTTTAAGGCAATCGACAAATTCGCCCATGAGAGTTCGCGTCCGCGAATATGTATGCGGCTGAAAAATAACGGCAAATTTACCGCCGTCGGAGAAATCTTTTAGAGTAGCGGATATTTCTTTGGGATGGTGAGCATAATCCGCGAAACAATCCACATTGTATATTTTACCGAGTCTTTCCATTCTTCGCTCAACCCCGTTAAAACCTTCCAGGGCAAGTTTAATATAACAAAAGTCTATAAAGAAACTGTCTGCAACACTTATAGCCGCAAGAGCGTTATAAACATTAAAAAGGCCTTTCACTTTAAGGCTTACATTGCCTAAAAGTTCTCCTCTGCCGTAAGCGTCAAAGGAGTACCCTTTATCGGTTTTAATAAGGTTTTTTGCCATATAAGTCGCTTGATTGTTTATACCGAAAGTTATGGCAGTTTTAAAATCTATATCATTGCATGCCGAATCGTCGGCATTGACTACGGCAAGCCGCCCTCTTGCAAAATCGGAAAAAGCCTTCTTTACGTTGTCAAGATTACCGTAACTGTCCAAATGGTCGTCGTCTATGTTTAAGATTACCGCCACGGTAGGCTTTATATCAAGAAAGTTTTTTTTATACTCACACGCTTCGCAAATGCCGAAATCTCCGTTTCCGTCTCTGAAATTTCCGTTAAGAAAATCAATTCCGCCCAAAAAAACAACAGGGTCTTTTTCCGCTTCTTCGAAAATACGCGCAATCATGGCGGTTGTAGTTGTTTTACCGTGACAACCGCTGACCGCTACCGAATTACCGAAAGAACGGATTATTTCTCCTAACAGTTCGCTGCGTTTTTTTACGGTTATTCCAAGCCGCTTTGCTTCCGCAAGTTCCGGATTTGTCTCTCTCACGGCCGATGTATAAATAACCAGTTGAGCGTTATTTATATTCTCTGAACAATGGCCTATGTATATTTTTACGCCGGCTTTTTCCAGTTCTTCGGTAACATCGCTCGCTCTTATATCGCTTCCGGACACATTTTTCCCTGCCTTTAAGCAGTATTTCGCAAGTCCGCTCATTGAAATTCCGCCTACACCTATAAAATGTACGCGGTCAAATTTATCCAAAAATTTACTTATAATCATACTTTATTGTATGCTGCGGACGGTTTTATTGGTCAATAATGCAAATTTTTCATAATTTTACCATAATTTTTTTAAAAACCTATTGAAAACCTGAATTTTTCATGGTATAATGCTATCAGTATTGAATAAGGAAGGTAACAAACAATGACTATCACTGACGTAAGA
>CALWBJ010000128.1 GCA_944376035.1 uncultured Clostridia bacterium
CAAGTCGCAACGTAACAGCCGCCAGTTGTCTTGGGGTGATTTTTTCCCAAGAAGCATTTTCCGCCGAATATAATGAAGTTAAGTATAAGTTGCTTATCTTTGAAAGGATACATAATTGCACAGGAAGTATACACTTCTTTTTCGGGCGAAGAAATATTATAATTTAAAAGTCTACATTTTTCATCGTAATAAGTAAAGTCGGGATAATTGGCTTTAAAAACTTTCTTTCCTTCTTTTATCGCTATATCGGACAATCCGGCAGGCACGATATCGGAATCGGCTTGCGCGCTGTAATGGCAATCATTCATATATTCCGGCAAAGCGGGAACGCTGAAGACATAGGCGTTATACGTAGCGTTAAAAGTGCGTGTATATTCCACGTCGCCCGACGTTTTAAAACCGTGAAGTTGAGTGCTGAATTCACAGGCTCTTATTGAAAATTCTTTATCCGAACAAACGGTAACGGAACTTTCCGGCGCGGTTTTCAGCCAATCGAGGAAATAACTTATGTGTTTTACTCGTTCGGGAAGCGTTGCCGCATATTGATTGTAATAGTTTACATAGTATTCTTTGAGTAATTTGAGTGCTTCTGTCTTTTGCATATGGATATGCTCCTTAATTTATATTCAGGCATTTGCCCGTGATCCGATATAAAGGGTATAAGAGGCACAAAATAAAAGTGCCGCTTTTGCAAGACGGCACTTCCGTAAAAATGCACAGCCTCGCTTGTTGCGACACAATAAATACATATTCATACCTTAAAAAAGAATTTGTATGCGAAAATCCGTACACTTTCACCGATAGTATACTTATTTAAGGTAAAAATATTAAATTGTGTCGCGAGATTATTATATCATGTCTGAAGGAGGCTGTCAACGTTTTTTAAAAATTATAGTATAAGGCATATAAAACACGCAAAAACACAGGACGCAAAAGATGCGACAAGAGAAATAACGATAGGCGTTAAAAGTTTTTTTGTTTTTGCTCCCGCAAAGTAGACGGCGGCTATATAAAAGACCGTTTCGCTGCTTCCGTATATAACGCATGCGCATCTTGCAAGGTAACTGTCCACTCCGTATTTGGTAAAGATTTCACTTAAGATTGCGAGCGCGCCGCTGCCTGAAAAAGGCTTTATAAGTACAAGTTTTGTAAGTTCTTTAGGTATTCCCAAGATGTTGAATACAGGGGCAAGCAGGTCGGAGAAAAAATCTGAAAGTCCGCTCATTTCAAATAGTTCGGTCAATACGAAAATGCTAATAAGGTACGGAAAAATACTTACGACAAAAGGTACCGCAGATTTTGCGCCGTTAGTAAAAGCGTCGTAAGGCTTGACCTTCTTAATTAACGAAAAAATCAGAATTATCAGAAAAAATACTGGAATAAAATATGCGGACATTATTTTTTACCTTTGACGAAGATTTTTACTAACAGAACGCCTATAACGGTGGAGAGTAAAGTGGCTAAAATTGTCGGAAGAATAATATCCGCGGGAGATGCTGAGCCCATAGAAGTTCTGAGCGCAAGAACGGACGAAGGAATAAGTTGAACGCTTGTCGCATTAATGACGAAAAACATGGTGATGGCATATTCAGTACCCGGATATTTTTCAAGTTCCTGAATGGATTTTATGCCCATGGGAGTTGTCGCGCCGCTCATGCCGAGAAGGTTTGCGGAAAGATTCATTGAAATAAAATCGCCTGCTTTTTCCGGGATAGAGCCGAAAAGGAATCGGTTTACGGGTTTAAAAAGTTTTGCGATTTTATCGGAAAGTCCGGTTTTATCCAAAAGTTCGAAAATACCCAGCCATACTGCGTAGATAACAACCATTTTAAGGGTGAGATTAAGCGCTTTCTCGCCGCCTGAAAGCATTGCGGAAAGTACGCCGTCGGGATTGGTGCAGATTAAAATGCCGACCGAAACGGTAACGGCAAGTCCGAAAATTATATTCATAGTTTAACTTTATGCTGAAATGTGCTTGAATATGAAAGCAAATTGTGCTAAAATATTTAAATATAAAAGTTGAGAGGTACAGCGTTTTGAAAGATAAATTTTACATCACAACTCCGATATATTATCCGAGCGGAAACTGGCATATAGGGCATTGCTACACAACCGTAATATGCGACGCGGTGGCGAGATTTCAGCGCATGCTCGGAAAAGACGTGTTTTTCCTGACGGGAACCGACGAGCACGGCGCAAAGATAGAAAAGAAAGCGGCTGAAAAGGGTTGTACGCCGATGGAGTTTATAAATCCTCTTGTAGACGACATTAAATCCATATGGAGTGCGCTTAATATAAAGTACGACAAGTTTATAAGAACCACCGACGATTATCACGTCAAAGCCATTCAGAAAATATTTAAAACTCTTTATGACAAGGGTGAAATTTATAAATCCGAATATTCGGGCTGGTATTGTACGCCTTGCGAAAGTTTCTGGACTGATACGCAGTTAAAAGACGGAAAATGTCCGGACTGCGGCAGGGAAGTAACGCTCGAAAAGGAAGAAAGTTATTTTTTCAGGCTTTCAAAATATACCGACAGGATAATGAAATTATACGAGGATAACCCTGAATTTCTCGAACCCAAGTCCAGAGTAAACGAAATGGTAAATAACTTCCTTAAACCCGGGCTTCAGGACCTTTGCGTTTCGCGTACTTCTATAAAATGGGGTATACCCGTTGATTTTGACCCTAAACATACAGTTTATGTCTGGATAGACGCATTAAGTAATTATATAACCGCGTTGGGCTACGGAAGTGATGACGACAGCCTGTTTAAAAAATACTGGCCTGCCGATCTTCATTTAATGGGTAAAGAAATAATAAGATTCCATTCAATTATATGGCCTGCAATACTTATGGCTCTCGACCTTCCGCTTCCGAAAAAAGTATACGGGCACGGGTGGCTCCTTATCGGCGGAGATAAGTTATCAAAGAGTAAACAAGATAAAGTAAAATATGAACTTACGGATCCCAAGCAACTTGTCAGCCGTTACGGCAGCGACGCTTTAAGATATTTTCTTTTGCGCGAAATACCTTTCGGTTCGGACGGGGTTTATACGACCGAAAGTTTTATAGGCAGAATAAATTCCGACCTTGCAAACGATCTCGGCAATCTTGTTTCGAGAACAACCGCGATGATAAATAAATATTTCGGCGGAGTACTTCCTGCTCCCGAAAGTCCAGAGCCTATCGACAACGAACTTATATCCATTGCCGAAGGTCTTTATGATAAAGTTGTAAAAGCGATGGAGGCTCCCGACGCTCCGACCGCGCTTATCGAGATATTCAGACTTATTTCACGAGCAAATAAATATATAGACGAGACTGCGCCTTGGGTACTCGCAAAAGACGAAAATAATAAAAAACGTCTGGGAACCGTAATGTATAATCTTGCCGAGAGCATAAGGATTGCGGCGGTTTATCTTAAACCTTTCATGACCGAATGTCCCGAGAAAATTCTTGCTGCATTCTCGCTTGAAGGCAAGGATTACGATACTTTCGATAAAGTAAAAAAATTCGGCGGGCTGAAAGCAGGAACAAAGGTAGACATGATTCCTCATATATTCCCGCGTCTTGATATCACAAAAGAACTTGAAGAAGTAAAAGCGATTGCAGAAGAGCGTATGAAACGGGAAAAAACAGAAAAAGAGAAAATAAATAATGGCGGTAAACCCGATAGCGGCTCCGATAAACAATCCGAAAAGCAAGAAAAACCCGAAATAACTTTCGACGATTTTTCCAAAGTGCAATTAAAAGTTGCGCTTGTAACTGCATGCGAAAAGGTTGAAAAGAGTAAAAAACTTCTTAAACTTACCGTAAAACTCGGCGACGAGACAAGAACAGTCGTCAGCGGCATTTCGGGAGCATACGAACCAGAGCAGATGGTGGGTAAAAAAGTCGTTATGGTTACAAACCTAAAACCCGCAAAACTTTGCGGAATTATGAGCGAGGGAATGATACTTTGCGCGGAGGACGAAAACGGAGTATTGAGTTATCTTTCGCCGGAAAAGGACATGCCCGACGGCAGCGGAATATATTAAGCATGGTGAAAACATATTAAAATAATTATACCGCATGAATAAAATTCCAAATATTTTAATCGGTAAAAATAGATAAAATAAAGATAAATCAAGTAAATAAATTATTATATATATTACGGTAAACTTAAAAAAGAGGATAGAAAAGCAATGTTTACTGATACGCACTGTCATTTGCACGATCCCAAGATAGCGGACGTCAGGGCTGTGGTCGGCGAGGCTCTCAATGCGGGCGTTGACAAAATAATTAACATGGGGTGTTGCCTTGAAACGAGCATGACGGGAAAAGAGTTGGCGGAAAGTTTTAAGAGCGTGTATTTTGCCGCGGGTTATCATCCTTCGGACGCAGATAAATTTTCTCCCGATACTGCCGACAAAATAAAAGAACTTACTTTACACGAAAAGTGTGTGGCGATAGGCGAAATAGGGCTGGACAGATACTGGAAAGAAAACCCGGATATTGAAATTCAGAAAAAATGTTTTGTTTCTCAACTGGAAATAGCAAAAGAGTGTAAACTTCCCGTTTCTATTCACTGTAGGGATGCTACCGAGATTATGCTTAATATACTTAAATCGAACAAGGATAAACTTTTATACGGCGGAGTTATGCATTGTTTTGCGGGGAGCAAAGAGACGGCAAGAGAACTTCTTAATCTGGGGCTTTATATATCTTTCGGCGGGACTCTTACTTTTAAGAATGCCGCAAATCTTCTGGAAGTTGCAGAGTTTGTTCCTTTGGAGCGGTGTCTTACCGAAACGGACAGTCCTTATCTTGCTCCGCATCCTTTAAGGGGCACTGTAAATCAACCTAAGAACGTAGTTCTTGTCGCGGAAAAACTTGCCGCGTTAAAAAATAAGAGTACCGCGGAAATTGCAGAGATTGTAAGACAAAATTCTTTAAGATTATTTAAAAAACTCGCATAGTAATTTTTATTTTAAGTAAGTAAATATATAATCTTAAACGTAATATTTATTGAAAATTCTTTAAAAAACAAAACAAAACCAAAATTTACATTCCGGTTTTGTTTTGAAAAAATTTAATCATTGGTAAAAATGATTTGTAAGTAAAGAATTATTTTCTTTACGATATCAGTATGCGCGGTATTAAAAATAATATACGGATTTAAAAAAATTTTTTCAGGTAAATAATGGCAAAAGACTTAAAGACGCTTGTAAGGGAACATAACTTCACTTTTAAAAAAGCCTTCGGTCAGAATTTTCTTTCAGACGTAAATTTGCTTAATGAAATAGTCGAGTCGGCAGGGATCACCAAAGACGATACAGTGTTGGAAATAGGTTGCGGAGCGGGTGTTCTTACCCAAGTACTTGCCGACAAAGCGAA
>CALWBJ010000129.1 GCA_944376035.1 uncultured Clostridia bacterium
CCCAGATTAAGAGATTTCAGGTTACGGGCATCGCAAACATATGATTTGACTTTTACTCCGTATTCGGAAAATTTACGACGCGCAAGTGATATATTCCCCTCGCTCAAATCAATAAGCGTTACATCATAACCGAGTTTAGCAAGATAAATGCTGTATCTTCCCGGGCCTCCGCCTATATCTAAAACGGTTTTTCCGCGAAGATATTTTTTTAAAAAATGTTTGGCTATTTCAAACTCAAAATGAAATCCTTCAAGTCGTTCCCATTCGTTAGAGGCATTTTTATCGTAATTGTCTTTTACTATTTCCGCATCATCGAGATTTTTATATTCATTCATATTAAACCTTATAGATAATAATCACATCTTTATGTTTTAAAATTGAATATTTTATTTTTTTCAAAAATTTACGACTTATTTTACACAATATGAAATAGACTAAAAATCAACTATTTTCATTTGAAAAATTTATCCAACTATCAAAAATAAAAAAATTATTTATTAGGTTTTAATAGTTTTTTTATAATATATGGCATCATCAAACTCTAAACTGTCAAAATTTTTTAAATTATTTTTCAGTTTTGAAATCCGTTGCTGTACTTTACTTTCATATTCTGCGAATGCGGATTGCAAAAGTTCGGAGTTAAAAGGCTGCCGCAAACAGTTTGTCGAAAAAATAATCTTTGTGGCAATAGAAAGGCAAAATCTGTTTAAAACAGTACGGTCGGTGGCCGATAGTGATAACGTATTCATAGAATAACTATCTGAAAATCAGAATTCGTACTTTTCGACTGAATTCAACGCTTCCGAAATCAACCCTTCCACATCAAGTTTATCTTCTGCTTTCTTGACCTTTTCAATGTTGGGCTTAATGGCTGGAAATTTAGGTAAAAACACCGTACAACAGTCCTCATAAGGAAGAATGGAGGTTTCATAAGTATCAATCTTTCTTGATATTTCTATAATATCGATTTTATCAAAAGCGATAAGAGGTCTTAAAACAGGCATTTTCACAACTGAATTTGACGAAGTTATACTTTCAATAGTCTGACTGGCAACTTGTCCCAGACTTTCTCCCGTTATAATCGCCTGGTCTCCGTTAGACTCAGCGAGCCTTTCGGCAATGCGCATCATAAATCTGCGCATCAGAGTTATCATAAATTCTTCCGGACAATTTTTGTGAATTGCTTCCTGAATATGTGTAAAAGAAACAACGTATAAATTTATGCCGCCGTTATATTCGCCGATTTTTTTAGTTAGTTCTTTGACTTTTTCCTTAGCGGCTTCTCCGGTATAAGGAAAACTGTGGAAATGAATACAATCAAGTTTCATTCCCCTTTTAGCCATCATGTAACCGGCAACAGGGCTGTCTATTCCGCCCGATATCAAAAGTAACCCTTTGCCAGCCGAACCGACCGGCATTCCGCTTAAACAGTGAACCGTATCGGTATACACGAAAGTTTTGCCGTCCTCTCTTATATCGGCGTTAACGCTGAAATCAGGATTTTTAACATCAACTTTAAGTCTGTCTCCGAATACTTCCAGCAGTCTGCTACCCAAAAGCATTGATGTCTGCATAGAATTTGGAGAAAAATTCTTATCCGCGCGGTTTGTTATTACTTTAAAAGTACCGCTTTTATTCTCGCAAAGAGATTTTGCCGCAAGAAAAATTTCCTCAAAATCGTTCGGCACGACAAGGGCCTTACTGAATGTGTGGATTCCGGGAATCTTTTTCAGTTTATCGGTTATAATTTCATAATCCGCGTCGTTAAAATCTTCTATAAGATAACGGCTGTGCATAGCAGTAAAAGTATATTTCAAACCTTTAAGAGAGCGTTTTATATTTTCTTTAAGAAGTTTTTCAAAATGCCCTCTGTTTTTCCCTTTGAGGTGTATTTCGCAATATCTTATTATAATAGCCTGTTCCATTATATAATTCCTTTTAATCTTCTGCTTACTTCGTTAAGTTTTTCCGCCACAAAAACCGCCTCATCAACAGTGTTAGAAAAGTCAAAACTCAGACGGATTACACCGTCAAGCACGTCTTTTTTATATCCGCAAGCCTGAATAACTCTGCTATATCTGTTCTTTGACGAGCAAGCCGAGCCGTTCCCGACAATTATTCCGTATTCTTCAAGCGAATGCATTATAACTTCACCCCTTAATCCTTTTGCCGACACAGAAAGTATATAAGGACTGGAATTTTCACCGCTTATAATATGAAAAATATCTTTATCAAGTAAGTTTATAATAGCATTTTTAACCTGCTCCGCTTTAAAAAAATTTTCGTTAAGTTTATTGTAATGTTCTTCACCCGCATATTCGAAAACTTTAATTCCGAAAACGTTTTCCGTGCCGCTCCTTTTATCATTTTCCTGACCTCCGCCTATTATTATCGGAGATATAGAAACGTTCTTTTTTCTTATAAGCGCTCCCGTCCCTTTGAGTCCGTTGATTTTATGCGAACTTATAGAATATAAATCGATATCTGCCGAAATTCTATACGGTATTTTCCCGTAAGCCTGTACTCCGTCGGCATGAAAGATAAGGGCGGGGTTAATTTTTTTAAGCCTTGCCGCTATTGAATTTATATCGTTTATCGCACCCGTTTCATTATTGACGTGAACGATCGAAACAAAATCAGTCTTATTGTTTTCGACATAGTTATATAGAATATTTTCGTCTACCGCTCCGTATTTTTTAAGAGGAATAAAACATACATTGTTTCCTCTGTTTTTCAGTTCTGAAAAACTTTTGTATACCGCCGAATGTTCTCCTTCGTCCGTAACGAAAGTTCCGCGGCGAACCGAGCCGAAAATAGCTGTATTATCGCTTTCCGTTCCGCATGAAGTAAATATAACTTCATGGTTAACTGCGCCAAGATTTTTAAGAACACTGTCTTTTGCATTCTTTATCTCTTTTGCACACATAAGCCCGCCCGCATAAAGCGCGGACGGGTTGAAAAACATATCTTCATTAAAAACCTTCGCACGGTCAAGTGCCGATGATGAAGGTTTGGTTGTTGCCGCGTTATCAAAATAAATCATTTAAAATCCTTTTCTACAATACTCTTATTTGCAAATTTAAGTATATTAACAAGAAAAATCTCACTGCATTCCAATATAAGCAGTTTTTTCGACCCCTCGGAACTTACGATAAGATAATAAAAATCTTTCCCTTCTTCAGGTTCCGTATTAGAAGTAAGTATCAGTTTTTTAATCCCCGGAGAGGCGGCGTATTTATCATATGTTTCGCTTCCCACTTTTCCCAACTGCTCAATAGAACTTACGTCAAAGACAAGAACCGATTTCCTTCTGTAATTTTTTATAACCTGCGATATTCTTACCGAACCT
>CALWBJ010000130.1 GCA_944376035.1 uncultured Clostridia bacterium
ATATTTAATGCCTGAAAGCAATAATAATCGCTGTCGATTTCAGGACCTTCGAATATTTCAAACCCCAGACCGCAAAAAGCGTCAAGAACCTGATTTTTAACAATATTCAAAGGATGAAGCCCACCGAGCGGCGGAATTTTCCCGGGAAGAGTTATATCGATCGCTTCGCTTTTGTATTTTTCTTCAAGTTCCGCTTCTTTAAGTTGATTTTCTTTTTTTAAGAAAATCTCAGTAACCTGCTATTTCAATTCGTTAACCGCCTTCCCGAATTCTGACCTTTTCTCCGGCGGAATATCTCTCATGCCGCGCAGCAGCATGGTTATTTCTCCGTTTTTACCTAAAAACTTTGCCTTAATTTCGTTAAGGTTTCTGCTTGAAGCCGATTCATTTATTTCCGCCTCGGCCCTTTTTAAAAGTTCTTCAAATCTGTTTTCCTGCATTTAGAACCTCCGATAATAAAAAAGACGCCCCGTATAGGGCGTCGATAACGCGGTACCACCTAAATTCGCGCTTATTATAAAAGCGCCTTTTAATTCATTAACGCGAATAACACGTCCCGGTCTACTCTTTTAGCATTTCGGCGGGAAACTCCGAAGTGAATAATGCGAATACGGTTGAAAACTCTTACAGCCACGGAGTATTTCTCTCTTAAAACCGCATAAAACGCATCTGTCTTCATCACAGTTTTTAATATTTTTTTATATTATAATGTTTTATACAGTTTTTGTCAAGAATTTTCTCTCTGACTACCTGATATAATATTTTTAATTATATGGAGACACGTTTTACGAGAAAAATTGATTTTAATAATTTTATTTGCTTAATTAAATTTATTTGATTTTATATTATATTTTAATATATTACTATAAAATTATTTGCGTTGCTATAATACAATAAATACAATGATAATTTTATAACATAACAGACAAATTCAGCCGAAAATCTGACCGTTAAGATATATTTCCGGCACCTTTCCTACAAGTACAGTTTCGCTTATCAGGACAGAAGTTTCACATTCTTCCGTTCTTGAATTAAGAGGCATATTTATTTTTACCTGACTTTTAACTACTATATAAATGGAATGCAATGTCTGGTTTATTCCCATTCCCGTAAATTTAGAGTAAAATTCGCATATTACACTCACCACCGAAAGAGACTTGAACATTATCGGTCTTCCGTATCCCGAAAGAAGACTTATACCGGTAAAACTGAGCCATGGAACAGGTATGCCTTCGGCAATCTTTTTTGTCAGCAAAGTCTGACAGTTATCCGCGACCTCCCTGTTTATTGTATTTACCTTATGAGAATTCGTCGTCATCAAGACAATATCTCCGTCGGTGTTTTTTTCAATAGTAATAAGATCCGTGTATTTAATTTGCTGTTCCAAAGAATACAATACCGTCTTATTAACGGCATCCGTCGAATAAGAATACGCATAATCGCTGCAAAGCGTAAGAATCTGCTCGGTTATAACATATCTGTAATAAGCCATGAAACCTAAAACCAGAATTACAGTCATTAAAATAGCGAAAAAACGCCGTTTTTTTCTCGGGCGTTTTTTATACCATATATTCTCATTACAATACTCTATCATATTATATGATATTTAGATATTGTTTATTTTATTCCATAATCAATAAGATATATTTTACCTTTTTACAAAATAATCTTATTTTAATTCTTTTTGGATCTTGCATGAAAAATAAGCGCAAAAATATATCCGAATACTATAGCGGCGGCAAATCCCATTCCCGCGGCAGTAATTCCTCCCGTTATGGCCTTAAAAAGACTTTCCTTAGCGCCTTTCATCGCACCGTCGGCAAGAAGATAACCGAAACCCGAAATAGGTACCGTCGCTCCCGCGCCTGCAAAATCTACTATATACTGATACAGCCCCACTGCTTGCAACAAAACGCCTGATAAAAGAAAGAATACCAATATTTTACCCGACGTAATCTTTGTGTAATTTATCAGCAACTGCGCAATTACGCATATCAGTCCGCCTACCGCAAAAGTTTTTACAAACGTTAACACAATTTCCCAAAACATTTTTAACACTCCACAGATACCGCATGTGCTATACCGGGTATGCTTTCACCCTGTAACGTCGAAACCGACGACAGAAGCGCTCCGGTAGCAATCAGCAGCACCGTTTTTAATTTCTTTTTTTTGAGCTTTTCGTGTATATAGGAACTGAACACAAGAGAACTGCATCCTGCACCGCTTCCGCCCTGATATTCGTCTTCACATATATTATAAACAAGTTCGCCGCAGTCCACATGCTGATTTTCTATGTCAAAACCTTTTTCCTATATAAGATCCTTAAATATTCTCGACCCGAAAGTACCGAGATCCCCCGTTACAATCAAGTCATAATAATTTGGTTCGCATCCCGTTTCTTTTAGATGAGTAAGCAATGTATCGGCAGCAGCAGGAGCCATTGCTGCACCCATATTGTTTGCGTCCGCCACTCCGAAATCAACTATCTTACCTATTGTCGCGCAAACCACTTTCGGACCTTTCCCGTTTTTAGAAAGAACGCATGCACCTGCACCGGTTACCGTCCACTGAGAAAGCGGAGGTCGTGTGCATCCTAATTCCAATGGATATCTGTACTGTCTCTCCGCAGATGAAAAATGACTGCTTGTAGCACACACTACATTCTCCATATATCCCCCGTCGAGCATTGTCGCTCCTATCGTAAGTGATTCGGTAAAAGTTGCACAGGCACTGTAAACGCCAAGATAGCCGGTCTGAAAATTCCTCACCGAAAATGTCGATGCTATAATCTGATTCAATAAATCTCCTGCAATAATAGCATTTATTTGTTCTTCGTCTCTGCCCGACTCCTTAATAGCGTCTTTTATCGCATAGAAAAGCATTTTTGTCTCTGCCTGTTCGAATGTATCCTCTCCGAACATGTCGTCGTCAAGTTTCATTTTTATATACGACCCTATACTTCCTTTGGCTTCTTTGGGACCGCTTATAGAAGACGTACCTACTATAACGGGTTTATTTTTAAAAAATATTGTTCTTAACATCTATACACCTATTAAAATATATTGTATATACCAAAATAGATTAGCCCTACCAGCACACTGCTCGCCACTCCGAAAACTATTATCGGACCTGCAATAACAAACATTTTTGCCGCCAAGCCGTAAATATAGCCCTCGGTTTTAAATTCCATAGCCGGAGAAACAACCGAATTTGCAAACCCTGTTATCGGAACTATCGAACCGCCACCGGCGTATTTACCTATTCTGTCATAAATACCTAAGCCTGTAAACAAAGCGCCGAGAAATATCATTACCATTGAAACATATGCGGACAATTCGTCACCTTGGAGCCCAAGACCTGATTCAAAAGCAAATCTTAAAGCCTGACCAATAGAACAAATAAATCCACCGACCCAAAAGGCACGGAACAAGGAACGCAGTTCTTTTGTTCGCGGTGATATTAAGTGTACATACCTTAAATAATTATTATTAAGACACTTATCGGCAGTTTTCATTTTTAATCTCCTTTTTGCTGAAAGTATTAACGAAAGTTTCTCTTTCGTCGGAATTTTTCAGATATTCGTAATTTACGGGTTTTCTCATAACAACTTTAATATGAGTAACATTTGCTTTTTAATACCATAAATTAAAATTTTACTCAGTCCTTCTTTTAGTACTTTTAAAAAAACGGCCAGACCATAAATTTATTATCTCAATTATCTTTAATTTTAATATTTAAAAATAAAAATACGGCTAAAATTTCAGCCGTATTTTATCTATAATTTTATTTTCAAGCCTTGAAACCTGGACTTGGGAAACTCCGAGAGACTCGGCAATCTCACTTTGCGTTCGGTCTCGGAAATATCTTAGTACAATAATTTTTTTCTCGCGTTCAGACAGTCCTTCGATTATATTTGACAAATGAATTTTATCAACCATCTTCTCCTCGTCCTCTTCACACGGAATTTTTTCTACAAGTTCCTGAGCCTCATCTTCATCATCAAATTTATCGTAAATAGATAGCGGCATCTTTGCACTGTCTAAAGCCATGACCACTTCTTCAGCACTGACACCGAATTTACCCGCAAGAAATTCAATGCTCGGAGAGTCATTTTTATTCCTTTGATATTCGTCTATAAAACGGTTGATTTTATTCGCAAGAATCTTTATCGTACGCGAGACTTTTATCGCGCCGTTATCACGCATATACCTCTTTATTTCGCCTATCACCATAGGTACGGTATACGTAGAGAACTTAACTCCGAAACTTTCGTCAAAATTGTTTATCGCTTTTAAAAAGCCTATACAAGCAATCTGATACAAATCGTCATACTCCACGCCTTTGTTTTTAAATCTTCTGACTAAACTTTTAAGTAAAGGCGCGTTGCTGTTAAAAACAATTTCTTTTGCCGTTTCGTCTCCGTTTTTCGCTTTTCTTACGTAATCAAGCAATAGTTCTTGATCGAGCATTTTTTACCTTACACAGCGTCGCTTTTTATAGTTTTTGCCATATAAACTTTTGTACCCCTGCCTTTTTCCGACTCAACTTTAACGTCCTCCATAAAACTTTTCATTATAGTAAAGCCCATTCCCGAACGCTCTTCATCAGGTTTTGTGGTATAAAACGGCTCCAAAGCCTCGTTGAGATTTTCAATACCGACGCCGAAATCACAAATGTTTATATGTATTTTTCCGTCTTTTAATTCTGCCTCGATAGTAATTTCTCCGACAGAATCGGGATATCCGTGTACTATGGCGTTTGTAACCGCTTCACTTACCGCCGTCTTGATGTCGGATATCTGTGCAACGCTGGGATTAAGTTGAAGTGCGAGAAATGCTATAACACTCCTCGCAAAACATTCATTTTCCGAAAGAGACAAAAAACTGAGTTTTATTTTATTACTGTTTTCCATTGATATGCTCCTGAGATAAATCTATCAATATTTAGGCATTATTTTATAAAGGCCCGCTAATTCAATTACTTTTTCGGTCGCAACCGAGGCTCCTGTAATATAAGAAGGCACACTGAACTGCTTTAACTTCTTGTATCTTCCTATAAGCAACCCTATTCCCGTACTGTCCATAAACGAAAGCCCCGATAAATCGAATACTACTTTGTTTGCATTATAATTATCCTGCAATAATCTGTCTAAAATATCCTTTGCGCCGGAAGCGGAATATTCATCGAGTTCGCCGTATATGTAAATAGTCAGACCGCTGCCGTTCTTCTTGTATTTTATTTCCATAATCAAACTCCTTTTCCGTATTAAACATTAGCATAATAAGACGGGCACAATTTGTCATTAAAGGTAAAGTAAAGTATTTTTTTGTCAGAAACCGAAAAAATAAAAAAGTTACTAAACGCCAAAAATTTTTTGAAAAAAGTAGTGATTTTCGGTTGACAAATTTTCAGATTTATTATATGATATTTGAGCGTTGAAAAAACGGGGTGTAGCGCAGTTGGTA
>CALWBJ010000131.1 GCA_944376035.1 uncultured Clostridia bacterium
ACTTTACTATTATATAACGTGTAATAACGATAAATTTATATACGAAGGAGGTACTTTTACGTCAGGCGGGGCAGATAATCTGCTCAGACTGACAAAATCCGGCGGATTTGTCGCGGGCGATGTTCTGATTATAAAGAAAGATATGAAATATTATGACGAAAGCGATATTACGTCAAATTTTTCATTGAATAAAGACTATATTGCCCGATTTGACGGCAGCGCATGGACAATAAACGAATACGTTTATGAAATGCCGGAAGGAATACTGAGCGATTTTACCGAAAATTCCGTACAGAGACTGGAAGGCGCCGCTTTTACCGAGGCGATAAATAATTCTCCTATGTGGGGAGTGGACTTTGCTTCCGATTTTATCGGCGGAAGATATCTGGCTGCCGAAGAGGCGGAAGGGATAATAGGCGAGACGACTGAGGGCGCTTACGAAATGAGTTGGCCGGAAGTAAATAACCGACTGTTTCCTACTATTATGTTCAAATTTAACACCGGTATAAAATTCGACGTTTCCGACGATTTGGTATTTCGCATTTACCTGGATGAAAACATGGATAAATCGTTTGAAATGTGGATAGTTCGCGCCGACACTTATCAGGCATGGGACGCACAGACCAAAAAATCAGGCTCTTCTATGAGTTACGGCTGGAACGACGTAAACGTTTCCGCTAAAGATTACGTTGATAATGACGGTAATATCGTTCCGATAGCGTTCGTATTCAATTATCAATTTTCCCATGCGGTTGATTCGACGTTAAAAGCCGGCAAATTATATTTTGACACGGCGAGATTTGAAGAAGTACAAAGATATTTGGCAGATGATTATGATTCGGAAGACATTTCGGCAATAATTCCCGTGGGCAACGGCAAAACCTTTACGGGTGAGTATGAAGGAACTGAAGACGACGCCGATTTCGAATTCGATTTTTCAAAAGAACTGAATATCGCGTTTGTCAGAACGGACAAAAGCGTTCATGAAGTAAATATGAGACTGACCATAAACGATATGAGCGATTTCAATTTCTATTTCGTATTGAACGGAAACGATATTTATTATAACAAAGGCGGAATATTCTACTGGTTTTCCGACGAAGGGATAAGTTTGGGTTATTATGGAAAAACCTTTGAAACCGTCGCTTATCCGTCGGGTACAGAGGCGGGAAAACCTTTTGATCTGACATTATCCGCAATACCCTATTATGTAGACGGTATATCCTCAGGATATATGGCTAAAATATCGATAATCGGCGAGGTCGTATACACCGACGCATACGTTTCTTCCGCCGACTGCGCTTTCGGCAGATATTTCGGAATGTATCTGCATAATTCCGACAGCAGCGTCGAAGTGACAGTAGAAAGTATTAACCAATCACAGGAAAACCCGGTTGAAGTCACGATTTCCACCATGATGAACGCTACTCAGGTAAACGTAGACGAGTCGCTAAAATTAAGCGGCAAACTGACAGGTAAATTTTACGGCGCAGACCAAGTCAAATTCGAAATAGTGGAAGGCGAAGAGTTCGCCTATATAGATCAGGATAATTTTTTGGTGGGTAAAAGTAACGGTACCGTAAAAGTGAGAGGGTATGTCGAAAACGTATTCGGAAAATTCACGAGCGATACAATTACCGTAGCAGTTGGAGACGGCAGTTCGTCGGGTAAAACCGGATGCGGCGGAAATATAAGTTCGCAAAGCGGCTCGGCAATTCTTATGCTCCTTTGCGCGGGTATCGTTCTTGTGACGGTAAAAGCGAAAAAATCCGGACAAAAAAGCAATTAATAAAGCAGATAATAAATGAAAATATAAAAAAGCAAATATTAAAATAAGTAATATAACAACTAATAGTTTGAGTAATTTTGACAATAACGTGACAGAACGTTAAAAACTTTGAAAAGAGTGTAAAAAAGAACATTAATAAGTACGTTAACAAGAGCATTAACTTATAAAACTCGTACTGACGGTAAGTTAAAATTAAATATATAAAATATTTAAAAACGATCAAAAAAGGAGCAATTTATGAAAAGAATAATAAGCTTTATACTATTAATAGTAATGTTATTAACATTCGGGGCCTGCTCAGGTTCGGGTCCCGAAGACGGCGGAACGGCTACCGAGGGAGATTTACAGAATATCGCCGACACATACGGCATATGGACCGATCAGAGTCTTGAAATAATGGCGATCGAAAAGGGTCTGGGCACTCAATGGCTTAAAGACGCCGCCATAATATTCAATAAAGCAACGGGTAGCAAAATACAGGTAAAAGCGGACGAAACGCTGAACGAAGGCCTGCAACAGTATATAGATGCCGACAGCGGCGCGGATATTTATTTTACCTTTTCCGCTCAGTCGCAATGGGTCAGATGGGGGCTTGCCGAAAAAATCATACCTCTTGACGATTTAGACTTGCAGCCTTCGGACGAGAATTTTGCGAAATTGGGAATTTACGACGGTGTCCGTTATATAATGCCGTATACATACAACGGAGTAGGTTTTGTTTATAATCAGGAATACCTGGACGAAATTCCGTCGAACGGCGAATATACTCAGGGAACGTTCCCGACCACATGGCAGGGATTGCTTGATTTATGTGACGTTGTGAATACCACGTGGGAGAAAACCGTGAACGGGCAGAGGGTCGTTCCGTTCACCTGGGGCGGAGCCGTGAATGACATGAGTTATATTTTCAATGCGTTGTGGGCGCAGATAGATTACGAAGGATTCAACGCTTATTTCAATCAAAGCAATCTCAATATTACCGGAGAGAAAAATAAAAGCCTTTTGGTAAACGACAGCACCGTTCAGGTTCTGAACAGTATTGCCAAGTTGTTTAACGCAAAACCTAACGATAAAAATCAATATTATCCTTCAAACGCGCCGACGTCGCTTAACGATTCGAATCTTACCGCAGAACAGAAATTCATAAACGGAAGTTCGGTTTTCACGATATCGGGGGCATGGTTTGAAAACGAAATGCGCGAATATATAGAAGAAACCGAGGTTGATTTTTACCATTTCTCTCCCGTTCCCAAAGTCAATCCGGACGGGGAAGACGTTATCTGGATCAATTCGCCTGCGGAATACTTTATGATTGCGGCAAACGGCAAGAACAATAACGTCTCTTTGGCAAAAGCGTTTTTAAAATATATGTCGTCGCCGTTTT
>CALWBJ010000132.1 GCA_944376035.1 uncultured Clostridia bacterium
AAAAAAGAGCCGTTAAATCTGGAAACTGCAAAAGAGTATCTTAAAAAAATAGTAGGTAAGATACAAGAAAGGTCTATGATATACCATAGCGTAGGGCACGGCTGGACATCCGCCGCTCTAGGTATAGAATCAAAGGGCTGGGAACAGAGAGAAGATGAACTTTCTCAGGAAAAGAAGGATATGCTTGCAATGATAAACGGCAAGCGTGAATTTTTCAAGGGAAAGCCGCTCAATACCAATTTGTGCCTTTCAAACCCCAATGTCAGAAAATTGCTTGCGGACAAAGTTGTTGAATATGCGGAAAATCATCCGGAAACAGACGTCCTTCATTTCTGGCTTGCGGACGACATCAATAATGTCTGCGAGTGCGAAGAATGTTCGAAAATGACTTTCAGCGACTGGTATGTGAAGATACTTAACGAAATCGACTATGGATTGACATTGAAAAATCTGAAAACCAAAATATGTTTTCTCGTATATTTTGATCTTTATTGGGCACCCGAAAAAGAAAGGATTCAGAACGAGGACAGATTCATATTGATGTTCGCGCCTATTTTCCGATCATACGAGCAGTCTTTTGTAAGTGGAGAAGGAAAAGAAACAAAAAGGTTGGAATATAATAAAAATCATATGGTTTATCCTCATGAAACCGCCGTATATCTTCAATTTCTCAAAGACTGGGAAAAGATATTCAAGGGTGATTCTTTTGATTTCGATTATCATATGATGTGGGACATAAACCGTGATCTCAGCGGAAAGACGGTATCGAAAGTATTGTTTTCAGATATCAGGTCTTTGTCTGCAATCGGACTTAAAGGGTTTATGAGTTGTCAGATACAACGTGCATTTTATCCTAACGGTTTTATGTTCTATATGCTGGGTCGTGCGCTTTCGGACGATAAAATCACTTACGAGAAAATAGAAAAAGAATATTACGGAGCCGCATTCGGAAACGAGACTGAATTTGCAGTTAATTTGTTTTCCGAACTTAACAGGTATTTACCTTTCGGATATTTTTCGCGTTCTCACGAGATTAAAGCAAACCTTACTGAACTTCAGGAGTTAAAGGATAAACTAGAAAAAGCGCTTGCATATTTTCCCGAAGATGAAGATGAAGATGAAGTAATTTCGGAAAGTCTTAACATATTAAGGTTTTTAACGGAGAATGTTTTAAGAACGGTAAAAGTAATGATAGCAAAGGCCGAAAAGGAAGATGAAAAGATAATATGCGTTCTTGACCAAGAGCGTAAAGATTATTTTAACCTTTCGGAAAAAAGATTTTCTACTTATGCGGACGGATATTATGTAAATCTTATTATAAACTCTATAATAAATAATTTAATGATATAATGCAGGAAGCATAAAATTAAAAACATAATGCCGGAAAATAAAACCCGGCCGCGTTCAAAATTTTTTGAATGCGGCCGGGTTTTATAGAAACGGATTTTTATATTACGCTTTATATGCATGTATTAAAAAATACATCTTTTTATTTAAAAAAAGTAAGTTCGGCAAATTTTAAGATTGATATAATTACTATGTTTTGCTATTCTTATATCGTAAATATTATAAAAATGCTATGCTGCGATATTTTACAATCTTAAATAAATTTGTAAAACGGAAGTTGAAAAATGAAGTCTGATTCTTATAGTAAAGAAATAAACGGATATTGGATTACTGACGGACAATTTTATAATCTAAAGCCCGAAAATGTTTTTTGCCGTCAATTTGAAAAGAGAGAGCATTTTCTGAACGGGAATGAGAATGCTCATATACTTTTCAGAAAAATGTTTCAGGTTGACGCTGTCGGAAAGACTCATATTAAAATATCTGCCGATGATTATTATAAGTTATATATAAACGGTGAGTTTGTTCGAGAAGGACCTGCCGCCGGTTATTATTGGAATTATTATTATGATGAAGAAGACATAACAAAATACATAAAAGAAGGGGAAAACTGTATAGCGGTTCATACGTATTATCAGGGTTTATGACGCGGAACTGTTTCCGGAAAACACAAACTTCGGGCTTTGGAACAAAGATAAAACAAAGAATTTACCTTTTGGTGAAAATAAAGTCATAATTCAAAGACAGTTACTTGTATCTTATGTGCATACGGATACATGGGAAGGAAATAAGCCGATAAATTACGGTAAAGAAAAGTTTTCCTCATCGATAAACAAGATGGAAAACGGTGAAAATATCGATATTCTTGTTTTAGGAGACAGTATTTCCACCGGTGCGAACGCGTCAGGTTATATCAAAATGAATTACGGCAGGAAAATCAAAGGTTTCTTTGACCTTTTTGCAAATGACCTGAGCGAGAAATACGATATTGAAGTAAATTATAAAAACGTTTCAAGAGGCGGCTGGGATACGAGAGACGCTATATCGGAAGTACCTGTCGAAGGGACATCGCCGGACACTGGTGAAAAGGATATGCAGGCGGGTATACAAAAACTTTTTGAGGATCCCGATAAACTCAAAGGTTACGAGCCCGATATTGCGCTCATAGGATTCGGAATGAATGACGCAACTCACGGTATCAGCGTAGTGGAGTATGTGAATAATACCAAGAAAATAGTAGACCCGATAAAACAGTATTCGCCTGATTGCGATATTGTTTTAATAGGTACCTGGGTTGCAAATCCCGAGTCTTATAACGACCAGAATCAGCAGTTGTACGCAAAAAGTTTATATAAAGTCGCCGAACTTTATGATGACGTAGCGGTGGTAGATATGGCGCCTGTAACAAAGGACATATTAAATTCGGGAAAAAGGTTTATTGAGATAAGCGCTAATAACGTAAATCATCCGAACGATTTTTCCACGAGACTGTATGCAATTTATCTTAATGAGGCATTCAAAGACGCCGAATAAGGCAGGCATATAAATTAAAGTTAAAAATAATGTTGTTGACCTTTTCAGGGTTAAATTCATGCAACATTAGAAGGGGAGTAAATATGACAAAAAGCACTAAGCGGTTTTTAGTTGTTCTGCTTGCTCTTACTGTATTATGTATAGGGGCTTTGCTCACTGCCGGGCAATCTCTTTTCGGGAAAGGTATTTTGGCCGGAGCCGATTCCGAATCCCTATATAAAATAGTGAGACAGGACGAAGCAAGCGCGGGGTCTTCCATAAATGAAGAAAACGGCAACGTCAGTATGTCGTTTACAGGCAACTATTTTGCCGCACAGCACATCGAGAAGGTAAAACTTGACGATCTCACGATAAATATCAAGTCTGAATCCGCAACTAACCTTACTGCAAAAAGCAGCACTTTCTATGGCTTTGTTTTTGAAAATATCGACGGAGATTCTGAAATAGATCCTGCTAAAAAACTTGATTACAGTATAATGATAAACTGGTCAAGCAGGGGAAGTAGTCCTAATCAGGACCGTATAATTTTCAGTGATACAAATGCCACAGATCCTAAATCTTCAAAAATTTATACGGAAGCCGATGACAGCATGTTATTTGCAGGTTCAAGCGGAAGTTGGGTGGCTAAACTCGCGTCTGTGAATACTGTCTCGGAATATACTTTTACATTTTATAAAGTAAACGAGGAATGGTATCAGGTCAACGTCGCGCT
>CALWBJ010000133.1 GCA_944376035.1 uncultured Clostridia bacterium
CTTGCTAGTCGCGGAAATTTTTATACCGTCGGCACCGAATGTAACCCCGTCGCCGGTTACCTGCCACTTATCCTGTTGCAATGCGATATTGCCTGTAAAATTACCGGCATACGCCGCGCCTGGATTCATACATACAAAAGTCATACATACAGAAAAAAACATAAGTATACTGAGTATGTATAGTGAAATGCGTTTTTTCATACTTTTCATAATTTTCTCCTTAACATATTTTATCTTGAAGCAAGAAGTTTATATTCATTAGTCAACCATGTAATATAACTTTCTGCCGCTTTCCTGTATGCAGATGCCTGAGCGTCAAAAGTTACGGGTCCCATAGGATCTCCTATCCAACTCTTCGCTATCACCTGCTCAAAAAATGTGTTTTCCGCTCCCTGGAACGCACTCGCTTCTCTGCTTGGTATCGGAGGGAACATCATGTCAAGTACAGGGCTCTTATAACTTGGAGCATTTTTTATAAATTCTATCCACCCTATCTCTTCTTCTGTATAAACATTAAGTATCTTATCGGAAAGAAGTACGTTTTCAAGTACGGCAAAGCATCCGCTGTACGGAGGATTTGTCATATATTCATCTTCTTTATCCTCCGGATAACCGTAAAGCCCGTCTCCTGCATCGACCCAGTGCTTTCCCTTTATTCCGTATTTGCAAAGTTCGTAATTATCTTTACTTGAATAAACCCAGTCTATATACTTCAGAACAATATCGACGTTTTTGGACTTTTTATTTATAACAAGTCCGTCGGAATGAGACGAAGTTTCTTTGTAGCCTTTCACCGTCTCGCCATCCACATTTTTGCCCTCAAGCGGCGGCATAATGCAGAATTCCGCTTCGGGACATTCCTTTTTACAAAGTCTTGCTAGTCTTATAAGGTCGGTCACTTCGGGATTTGCACAATATACGCCGCAATTACCCGTTGTCCACGCCGCTTCTCTTGTGGAAGTCGGGATAGTTCTGTTATCTTTTTCCCAAAGTCCGCCGGATATCCATTTCTGCATATATGTCAGTGCCGTTTTATAGTTAGGATCTATTGCCCCCGGCGCAACTTCTTTAACAGTTCCGTCGTCATTATAAGTGACTGTAGATGTCGAATAGCCAACCGCACCGCTTGCACCGAGAGTGATATAATCTTCTACGTCGTAAGGATATCCGCGCAAAGGAATATTACACTCGGGAATCTCTGTATCGAATTTTTTAAGCATGTCGGTAAAATCATCAAGGGTTTTTAAAAGTTTTTTTGTAGTATCTTCCGGGTCAACGGTATAACCGACTTTATCCATCCAGTCTTTTCTTATTATGACACCGTGAGTCTTACCGTTGTTTACCGACGGTAACGCCATTACAGATCCGTCAGCATAAGAAGTCGCTTTAAGAGCGTTTTCATCAACCACTTTAAGAATATTTTCTCCGTAAAGTTGTAAAAGATCCTTTAAATCCGTAGCCGCTTCGCTGTCGATAGCAATACTGTTTATGCCTGCATGACCTATGTAACTTACCGCAGCATCCCATGTATCTCTCGACACTATGTTGCCGAATTTTGAATTAAAATCGCTTTTTGCAAATAATTTAAAATTCAGATCGATACTTATACCTGTATCATTTTTAAATTTGGTCTCTATCGCTTTTTTTACCTCATCGTCATTCGAACAGGCGATATAATCCGAAAGATAAATTGTAAGTCTTTTTGTATCGCCGGTTTCTGTCTGACCTCCGCCACCGGGCTCATTCGTACCGCCGCATCCCACAAATATGCCCGAAAGCAACAGCACACAAAGCAAAAATGTTAATAGTTTCCTGATTTTCATTTACTTTCCTCCTCAAAATTGCGTTTTATCAGTTTCTGTAATATTTAAAATTTAATTTTTTGTTTTTTCATATATTTTCAGATTTTGTATTTGATCTTCTAAGTTTTGTTTTTAATTTTCGTTTTTTAATTTTCAAATTTCATATTATTATCAGTCTTTTTATCCCTTGACCGCGCCGACTATTGTTCCGTTTATAAGATACTTGTGAAGAAACGGATAAAGTATAACTATCGGTATTATTGATATTACTATCGTAGCGTTTTTAAGGCTTTGAGCAGGTATTCCCGTCGTAACGCCAAGCCCTAACTGATTTGCAAGACTTTCTGAACTTGATAACAGATTTCTTATAACGTACTGCATAGAATATAAATTACTATGCTCTGAATCTATATAAAGCAGGCAAGGCATCCACATATTCCATGCGCTGACAAAAGTCTGTAATATTATCGTTACATAAATAGGCTTGCTCATGGGAATATAAATTTTAAAAAGCACGTCGATATTTCTTGCTCCGTCAAGCATCGCAGACTCGGTAAGCGAAGAGGGTATGCTCATAAAATAATTTCTCATCAGAAATATGGTCATTGTATTGAACGCTCCGGGCAGTATCCCCGACCACAGAGTATTAAGCAAACCGAATTTTTCTATTATAAGATATGTGGGTACCAGCCCGCCCGAAAACAACATGGGAATAAGTATAAACATCGCTATTATCCTTTTCCCCGCCAAATTGGGTTTTGTCATTGCAAATGCAAACATCGTATTTATCACTACAGTAAAGGTTACGGCCATTACGGCATAATATATCGTAACAAATATGCTCCGCAAAAAAGTATTTGACATGGCAAAAAGCCATCTGTAGCCTTCGAAAGAAAATTTTACGGGGAAAAACACCGCGCCGTGAGTATTAAGATACAGTTCATCGGTAAGAGAACTGGAAAGCACCATTATA
>CALWBJ010000134.1 GCA_944376035.1 uncultured Clostridia bacterium
GGTTTTCCGTATAAACTTTGTGCGCTCGCTTTTTTCAGAAAAAACAGCAGAAAATAAATTGCAAAAAGAAAATGCAGAGAAAAAAGACGCGACCAACGAAAAATAAAGTCGGAACTTGTAACAAAGCATGAAAACGGCCGTCATGAAAACGGCCGTTCGGTTAAGAATTTAAATTATCATTAAAATTTTTATAAAATTACTTGCGCCGTTCCGTAATGAATTTACGGAACGGCGCATGGCGTTTAAATGTTTTTATTTTTTAAAATTTATTTTTATAAATAATTTTCTTTCCGCCGACGTTCAATCGGGTTTAATCAGTTATCGGGATGATATCCGTTGTCCTGTGAAAGTTTTTTTATTTCCACCGTATCTTTGTCGGCAAGTATAAGTGTCGCGCCCCTGTGCGACGTTTTGAATTTGGTAGTGAGATATGCCGAGTAATCTATGCTCATGCTGTAAGTAAGGCGAATTCCGGTATCCTTCATGAGTATGGAATAATTGTTTTCGTGGTCGTGTCCGCAGAAAACCCATTTTGTGCTGCCGAGGTCTGCAATGGCGTCGTAAAATCCGCGCTGAACCCCCGCGCTTACGCTTTCGCCTTTTTCGCCGTAAAATTTTTGTACCTCATCGCTTCCCGACGCGTACAGGTCCCCCGCCGTCTGGTATTCGTTGAGCGGCATATGCATAAAGAGCATGGACTGAAATTCGCCGTATTCGGCTTTCATATTTGTTACCGTATTACTGTACCATTCGATCTGGTCTTCATGCACTCCTTCGTACTGAATAAAGTTTCCGCCGCCCGTATCCATGATAAATATTGCGTAAATAAATTCGCCTTTTTCTCTTAATTCAATATAATAGTTGCCTCGTCCGCTTATATCTTTGTCGCCGCGTTTATAAAGGCAGTTTTCCGCCTGTTCCAACCTTTCGGATACATAATCTTTGCCCGCCAAGCCTTCGCCGTCGTGATTTCCGAACGCGAACGCCCAGGGTATACCCGTTTTTTCCATAAGCGCGATAAACGCGTCCAGGGAATGGTAACTGTTTTTAGTGCCGCTCGTAACGTATATCGGCGATATGGCGTCGCCCGTAACAATAATAAGGTCGGGACACGCCGCGTTAACGGCAAGGAATACCTGCTCTACGGCACGTTTATCCAAATTCGAGGTAAATGCGCCGCAACCTATATGAATGTCGGTAAGTTGCAATATTTTAAGCGGTTTATCGCTTTTGTTGTCTATCACCGAATAATTTTCGTGTTCGGTTATCTCTATCTGTTCGTTTTTATCGCCGTAAAGCGTGAACTCGTAATTTTCTATATACGATAAAAGGCTGTCGTCTCCCGCAAACCATGTCGTAATTACAAACGCAAATATTGTGAAGACGGCCGTAAAAAGACAGATCAGCCGTATATAATATTTTTTTGTGTGCGGCTTTTTCCCGTCCGCCGAATTATTTTTTCTCATAAGCGTTTCAATTTATATTATTTTTCGTCTCTTTCAAACCGTAAAATTCATACGGCAGGAAAGGGTATGTATTTTATCGGCTTTTATTTTATAATTTTATCGGAAATTTGTCAACTTCAAAACGCTTGACAAATTTAAGCGGTTATAATAAAATAAATTTATCAAAAATACCTAAACTATAAGGTGAGCCTGAAAGTAAAGGGGTAAATAAAGTAATTAACGGGAATTTTTCCCGATAATTCATGTCCCTCCCTTTGCCGTATCCGGCGAAGGGAGTTTCTTTTATCGTCCCGCTTTTAGTTTAAGGCAAAAGGGAGTTTTTTATGAAAAAAAACGTATTTAAAATTTTTTCCGTACTTTTTTCTTTTGTCATTGTGTTCGCGGCGCTTAGTTTTATAGCCTGCGGCGGTGAAAACGCGGGAGGCGACGGCGGTAACGGCGGCACTGGCGGAACGGGGGGAGAAACTTCAAAGACACTTGAAATAAAGTATTATAACCAAGGCTCCGACCTTCTTCCGATGCTGATATCCGGCAAAGAGACCATAGGACTTCTTCCCGAGCCTGCCGCGAGCACGCTCGAAAAAAAGACGGCAGGGAAAGCCTGGTACAGACTTTCCTTACAGGAACTTTACGACAGCACCGAAAAGGCCTATCCTCAGGCGGTTCTGATGATAAAAAGTTCCGTACTTGAAGAGTATCCCGAAATTTTCACGGCGTTTTCGTCAAAGACGGCTGAAAACGTTGAATGGGCAAAGAGCAATACGGCGGACGCGGTCGCGGCTGTCAAAAGTCTATTTGCAAATACGACGCTCACTGCAGAATCCATGACAAGCCGGGTGATAGATAACTGCAAGATATATTTTCAGAGCGCGGCAGACGGCAAAGCATCGGTAAACGCTTACATCGAAGATATACGTTCGATAGATTCGGCGTCGGCAAATGTCGTTAATGACGATTTTTATTATAGCGATAATAGCGGCGCTTCCGAGGCGGTATTGACGGGCGAAAATACAATTGTCAAAAATAATAACGAGGCTTTTGACAGCGGCAAAACGCTTTCGGTCTATGCGCCCGACGGCGCGCCCGCGCTTGCCATTGCCAAATTTATAAACGATTCTTACGATTTAGGAACGGGCGTCAGCGTACAGTACAATATAGTTAAATCGGACGAGATAGGAAGCGCGATGGCGCAGGCAAAAGGCGATATAATCATAATGCCCGTCAGCGCGGCGACCAAAATGTATGCGGCTGGCAACAATCAGTCCGACCCCTATAAACTTGCGGCGGTTATGACCCACGGCAACTTTTATATAATGAGTACGGAAAACATTACGATTAATGACCTTAAAGGAAAGAGAATAGGCGTTCCGAACCGTGGGCAGGTTCCCGACTGGACCTTTCAATCGGTGCTTAATAAAAACGATATAACTTTTACGGTCGCCGACTGATTAAGTAATAAAGGTTAATTCAAGAAATAACGGGCTTATAAGTAAAAGAACAACGCCGCCGCGCCTTGTAGGCGCGGCGGAAAAGGATAATAAATCTTTTAATGAAAAAAGAAAAATTATTAGACTCGCTGCTTCCGCTTTGTACGCTTGCCTTGATATTTATATTATGGGGAGTAACTGCGGCGGCGGTCGGAAACGAGTATATTCTGCCTTCGGTTTCAAGCGTGGCAAAAGAGTTTATCGCACTTTTTAGAAAGGGCGAGTTTTATATTTCATTTTTATATACCTTTTTAAGAAGCATGATTGCCTTTGTTATTTCTTTCTCTCTTGCATTTCTTGCGGCGTTCGGTTCGTATAAGTCGGAAATTTTCAAAAAACTATTCAGACCCGTGCTGATGATAGTAAGGGCGCTGCCGACAATAGCGATAGTGCTTTTGCTTATATTCTGGACAACTTCTTCTGCCGCCGCTATAACCGTGACCGTACTTGTGGTTTTTCCGACTTTGTATAACGGAATTTACCAGGCGCTTTGCGGAATAGACGGCGAAATAACCGAGATGTGCAGGCTTTTTAAAGTGAGCAAAAAGAAAATAATTTTTTCGGTTGAACTGCCTGCAATCGCTCCCGACCTTCTCGCGTGGACGGGCGCGGGTATTTCTCTTAATTTAAAACTTATGGTTGCCGCGGAGGTTCTTAGCGCGGCGTCAAACTCGCTCGGTAATCTGCTGTCTGCGGCAAAATATAATGCCGAAATTCCCGTTATGATGGCTCTCGTGGTCGTATCTGTCGCGGCGGGTATAATAACCGAGAGTATATTCTCTTTGTTGTCGGCAAAAGCGGGGAAATGGCGATGATAGAACTTTTAAACATTAAAAAAAGTTACGGAGAAAATACCGTTTACGATTCTTTCAATCTGAATATTGAAGAAAATAAAATACTCTGCATTCTGGGCGAAAGCGGTTCGGGAAAGACAACTCTTTTAAATATTCTCGCAGGGATAACTCCTTTCGAGGGTGAAATAACAGGGAATATCGCACCCGTATCTTTTGTGTTTCAGAAAGATAGATTAGTTAAAAATCTCACCGTTTCAGAAAATCTTAAACTTGTTTGTCCCGATGCGGACACGCTGTCGGCGCTCGAAAGTATAGGACTTAAAGAATACGCAAATGCTTATCCCAAAGTTCTCTCGGCGGGAATGGCAAGAAGGGTTGCTGTTTTAAGAGCGTTTTTCTATCCCTCCGCTTTGCTTTTAATGGACGAACCGTTTGTCAATCTTGATATAAAACTGAAATACATGCTTATTCAGACGGTAAAGGATATGCAGAAAAAAAATCCCAAAACCGTCGTTTGCGTTACTCACGATATAAAAGAAGCGGTGCTTCTTGCCGACAGAATTGCCGTTTTAAAAAAAGGCGCTATAATTTACGATACCGATAACATAAACGCTCAGACCGAAAATAAACTCTTCGATATAATGATTAACGGCTGATTTTGGTTTTTCGGAAAATAACTTAGAAAAGCGAGCGGCGGAAAAATTGTTTATACAAAACAAATTTCAGATTTCGCATACGGCAAAAGTGCTGTCGTAAAGAGTGAAATCCGCGCCTTCTTTTCGGTTTGTTATTATTTCTTTCACTCCGTCCTTAATGTATACTACATAAACTTCATAATTAAAAAGTTCTTGTTTAATAAAATCGGTAAGCGCGTCTTTTTCCATTGCGCATAGGGCGGTTGTTACCGCGTCCGTAAAGCATGCGGAGCCGCCTATTACCGTTGCGCTCGCGACTCCCGTCTGAACGGGCGCGCCCGTAAGGGGGGAGATTATATGGCAATATCTTACTCCGTCCGAAATATAGAATCTTTCGTAATCGCCGCTTGTTGAGAGCGGTTTGTTTTTTATATTTGCACCGTTTATTTTAAGAATTCCGTTTTGTGCTGCAGAGTCTCGGGGATGTCTTATGGTAAGATATTCTGCGTCAAGTATATAAAGACTGCTCCCGCCTATGTTAACATACCCGAAGTCAAAATCCCATTCTTTAAGAAGAGAATATATGTGGTCTGCCGCGTAGCCTTTTACTATTCCGCCTAGGTCTATCATAATTTTTTCGTCTGTTTTGGAAACTGTATTTTGTTTTTCGTCGATTACTATATCCGAAAAATCGGTATGCTCTTTTAGAGCATTTACCGAATCGGGCTCGGGCGGGGTGTAACTTTCGGCGTCGGCGTCAAAAGTATCGGAAGAAAGGCGCCATAATTTTACCAGCGGATAAACCGCGGGATTAAAGGCGTTCGCAGTTAGCGTATTGACCTCTTTTGCCGTCTTTAATACTTCGAGTACATCTTTAGATGCCGATATCGGTTGATTTTCCTTTGCGGCGTTAAAAGTACTGACAAATGAATTATCTTTCTCGGCGGAAAATTCATTTTCAGTGTTTTTGAGATAATTCTCCACGGTTTCTTTTTGTTCTTCCGAAAGATTTCCTTTTACGGCAACCAAAATATCGGTGTTGAAAGCAGTAAAATGGACTGTTGAAAAGTTATTGCCGCAGGCAAAAAGATTAACAAGAACACTCACTGCAAATATAAAAGCAGAAAAATATTTTATTAACTTCATAATAATTTATTATATATTAAAGAGAGTTTTAAATCAAATTAAACATTGACAAAAAGCGCGTACTTTGATAAAATAATCTATAATATTATTTTAAGGGTGTGGCGGGATAAACATACAGTACTTTTACGGCGCGTTTATAATAAGACCGCAACGATACCCGTTCGGGTGTTACGCCGAAAAATAATAAGCAGATATAATGGCGGAAAAACCCGTAAAGGAATAAAAAATTTATGCATAGATACAAAATAGCCGATGTTGTTTTCGATTTACAGACCATATACGGATATACCGTAAAACTGTGCGAAAACTATGCTTATACGGGTAATGAGCCGCCCGCTTTTTTTGCGGTTATGACCAAAGAAGATATAGATGCCGAAAAAAAACTTGCGCCGGAGTTTCCCGAACCTTACCTTGAAAGTCTCGCGGTGTTCAGAAAACTGTGTGATTATTGTCTGATAAATGCAGACGGCATAATATTTCACAGCAGCGCGGTAATGGTTGACGGCAAAGCCTATCTTTTCACGGCGCCAAGCGGAACGGGCAAATCCACTCACGCGCGGCTTTGGCGGGAAATGCTCGGGGAGCGCGCGGTCATGATAAACGACGATAAACCTATTATCAGGTACATTGACGGTAAATTTTATGTGTACGGCACTCCCTGGAACGGAAAACACAGGCTCGATACCAATATGCGCGCCGAAATAAAGGCTATTTGCAGAATAAGCCAGGCAAAAGAAAATTCCATACGCAAGGTGTCGGGCGCGGAAATGCTGATGACTGTTATGAATCAGACAATTCGTCCGTCGGATATAACCGCTATGGACAAACTTTTGTCTTTGATAGATAAAATGCTTAAAAGCGTAGACTTATATTTTCTGGGTTGTAATATATCGAGAGAAGCGGCGGAACTTTCCTATACGACCATGAGCGGTGAAAAACTGCTGTGATATGCTTCTTATAAAAACCTTATTTAACAATTAGTGTACGGCAGTCGGAAAAAACGTAAATTACGCAAGCATTTAAGCACTACAAGCACCGAAACGATTACACGGAGTGTATTTAACAGCGGAGAGGAAAAACAAGTCGGGGCTTTTTTAAAACGGAATTTTACTTAATATCTTTAAGGAGAGTATTTATGAAAATAAAAGACGGATTTATATTGCGCGAGGTGGCCGGCAGTTTCATAGTCGTCGCCGTGGGGGACAGGGCGAAGGATTTTAACGGTATAATAAATCTTAACGAGACGGGCGCGTTTCTGTGGGAAAGGCTTAGTAAAGGCGCGGACGAAAATCAACTTAAAGAGGCGCTTCTTGCGGAATATGACGTCGATGAGAATACCGCTGCGGCGGATATTAAAAATTTTGTTTCTAAGTTAGAGGAGGCCGGACTTCTTAAATAACAGTCCCTGTACGTATGATGGAAAAAGTGGGTTTTGACACAAAGAAATATCTTCAACTTCAATCGGAAAAAATACTCGAACGTATATCCATGTTCGGGGATAAACTTTATCTTGAATTCGGCGGCAAACTTTTTGACGATTATCATGCGTCGAGGGTTTTGCCCGGTTTTGAGCCGGACAGCAAGATAAAAATGCTTTCCCAACTTAAAGACAAAGCGGAAATTTTAATTTCCATAAACGCCGGGGATATAGAGAAAAACAAACTGCGCGGCGATTTAGGCATTACATACGACAGCGAGGTTTTAAGGCTTATAGATATATTCCGCAGTAAAGGATTTTACGTGGGAAGCGTAGTCCTCACATGTTTTGCTTCTCAGCCTGCCGCAGAGGCGTTCAGAAAGCGTCTGGAAATGCTCGGGATAAAAGTTTATAAACATTACACCATAGAGGGCTATCCTTCGGAAGTCGAGAAAATAGTAAGCGAAGAAGGTTACGGGAAAAACGAATACGTGGTAACTACAAGACCGCTTGTCGTGGTTACCGCACCGGGACCCGGAAGCGGAAAGATGGCGACCTGTCTTTCTCAACTTTATCACGAACACAAGAGGGGCATTCAGGCGGGGTATGCCAAATATGAAACCTTCCCCATATGGAATCTGCCGCTCAATCACCCTGTAAACGTAGCGTACGAGGCCGCTACTGCCGACCTTAACGACGTCAATATGATAGACCCGTTTCATCTGGACGCATACGGTACGATGGCGGTCAACTATAACCGCGACGTGGAGATATTCCCCGTACTTTCCGCTATGCTTAAAAAGATAATGGGCGAGTCACCTTATAAATCACCTACCGATATGGGCGTCAATATGGCGGGGTACGGGATAATAGACGACGAAGTTGTGAGAGAGGCTTCCAAACAGGAAATAATACGCCGCTACTTTGAGGCGCAATACAGCGCGAGAAAAGGCAGCGTAGGCAAAGAAGTGGTGTCTAAAATAGAAATACTTATGCAGAAGATGCAGATTACCGTTTTCGACCGTGCCGTCGTCGAACCCGCGAGGAGGAAGGAAGAGGAGACCGGGGCTCCGGGATGTGCTCTTCAACTTAACGACGGGCGCATAGTTACAGGTAAAACGGGAAAACTTCTCGGAGCGAGCGCCGCTACTATTCTGAACGCGCTTAAAGTGCTCGGAGACGTAGATGATAATATAGACATAATTTCATCCGCGGTAATAGAGCCTATACAGAGACTTAAAGTAGAGCATATGGGGTGCGCAAATCCGCGTTTACATACTGACGAGATACTTTTATCACTTGCAATGAGCGCCGTAACAAACCCCATAGCAAAGATAGCCATGGAACAGTTGGATAAACTTAAAGGCGCGCAACTGCACTCTACCGTGATTTTGTCGCATGTGGATAAGCAGACGTTAAAGAAACTCGGTATCGAGGTTACCTGTGAACCCAAGCGCCAGACAGACGCGCTTTTCAGTGCGAATTGATTAAAAAATAAAGGTTTTTAATTATATCCCCGCGCCTGCGGTTACTGCCGCAGGCGCGGTATTTTTATACTCGGACATTTTTTGTCAGATGAGGTTTAATTCTATCGTATATTTATCGGATTGACATAGAATATCTGTTTACAGAATGAAAATAATAACCGTTTAATTTTTCCGAAAATTCATTGTGATTTATAAATTAGTTTAATTATATATAATTTATATAAATTTTAAAATTAAAATTGACAAGGCCGATTTCTTGTGTTATAATCAAAAAAAAGGTGTGGGAGGAGGTTCATATGAGCCCTTTAATGATCGTTTTAATTATAGATGCGGTCTTGCTCGCAGCGCTTTTAATAGTATTGCTCGTTAAGTATTGCGCAAAGATAAACAAAGCGGATCAGCAAGAAGTTGCGGAAGTAGCCGAAGAAGTAGGTGAGGAGAGCGTTCCGGAAGAGTGCGAGTCGGGAGTGCAGGAAGAATGTGCTGCCGAAGATGCAGTGAGCGGTGAGGAAGTTTCTGCTTCGGAAGACGCGGTTAAAGAGGAAGAAGTTTCCGCTGCGGCAGAGGAGACTGTAAGTGAAGAGGAAGTTGAAGAAGACTCGGATGACTCGGAAGACGAATCCGACGATGACGAAAAACTTGTTATCGGCGGGCTTAATATAAACAGCGATTCCAAGCGCACGCCTTTTTATGAAAAGATGCTTTATGCCGAAAAGAAGACGCAGGAATATTATAACACTCTTTATAATGCGTTTTTGATGTACAGAAGAATCAATCCGAGAGTATCGGTAAAATTTGTTTCCTTCCGTTTCGGAAGAGACTTAATCGCCAAAATTACTCTTCACGGTAAGACTATGAAACTGCATCTCGCGCTTGATGTTAACGCGTATGAGGAAAACGTTTATTTCCAGAAAGACCTGTCTGCGAAAAAGGCTTACGCGGAAGTTCCGTTTACCGTAAAAGTCAAGAGCGAAAGAGGTCTTAAAAACGCGCTTAAACTTATAGACGCGCTCATGCTCACAAAAGGCGTGGAGAAAAAGGCGCGCCATTATGTGGTTGACAGTATAGAAAAACTTAAAGCCTTGAAAAAATAAGTTAAAGAATATTTGATTTAATTAAAAACGCTTTTATAAAACAGGATAACTGTTTGGTAAAAGCGTTTTTGTATTTTATATTTATTTTATATTTATTTAATATTTATATTTATTTTAATTTATATTTTGATTACGATTATTTTTTACGCCGGGTAAATATTCCCGATAAAATCATAACAGCGCTCGCGCAAATAAGTAAGTAATCCGAAAAAATAGTGTCTGGGTTATATTCTGGAAGTATTTTTCCCCGATGGCGCGGTTAAAAGTTCGTGTTCGGAAATTTCAAGCGCCGCACAAATAGATTGAATCATGGATATGTCGGGATAGGATATTCCGCGTTCCCATTTAGATACGGCAAATTTTGTTACGTAAAGCATTTGGGCAGGTTGTGATGTCAATAGACCGTCAGTCTACAATAAGTATTTTATAAAAAAAGAGACTATATTATATAATTTCGAGTTTAATACTGCGCAAAACGTGCAAATAATTTAAAATTTGATTATACCGATTGTTTTATTGACTAATTTTATTAAGTTTGCTATAATATTTTTAAATCTCGTATTAAAGTTATAAAAGTTATTAAAAATTATATTATCAAAATTAAAGAATGAGGAGTGAAAAAATGAAACGTAAAATCAGAACGCCGTATTTTGAAATAGGAACGAAAAATTACATATGGGGAGACAAGGTACTCGAATACGCAAAAGCGGCGGACGCTGCGGCAAAGAAATATGATATAGACGTACTTTTTATAACTCCTGCAACCGAAATAAGACGGGTAAAGGAAAATACTGAAAATCTTATAATCATTGCTCCGTATATGGATACATTGCGTCCCGGCAGAGGTATGGCCGATATATTGCCCGAAGGACTTAAAGACGCGGGCGCGGAAGGAGTGGTAATAAATCACTGCGAAAAGCCCATGTCGTTGCCGCAGATGAAAAAGACCATAGAACGTGCGCGTGAACTTGATTTTATAGTATTTGCATGTGCCGATACGGTTGACGAAGCAAAGGCTATTGCGCAACTTCATCCCGATATAATCAATCCCGAGCCCAGCGAACTTATAGGCGGAACGGGAAACGGCGTAAGCAGTATGGGATATGTGAAAGAGGTCATTAAGTCCATAAAAGAAATAGACCCTGATATATTAGTCGAGCAGGCGGCGGGTATAACCAACGGCAAACAGGTATACGACTTCATAATGGCGGGTTCTGAAGCGGCAGGCGCGGCATCCGGCATTATGAACGCAAAAGACCCGATAGCAATGATTTACGAAATGATTGAAGCCACCAGAAAAGCGGCTGACGACCTAAAAAAACAAGAGGAATAAATTATAAATATTATTTTACTTATAAAATTAATAATTTTTTTTAACCTTTTACATAATAATGAAAGAAACGCTTGGGTAAATTATTGAAAACCTTATTCATTGTAATCTGTGATATAAATTTTTTTAATATTACTGGTTTATATAAATGGTATAAGCGGAAAAGGAGAAAAGTTAGATAGGGAGAGCGCCCCCGCGGATAATATATCCGCGGGGGCGCTCTTTTTTAACTTATAACAATCTTAATATTTTATAGTTTAATTATTTATCTCTTCTTGTCTGTTGGAGAGTGTAGTGAACGTCGTCGGCTTTTTCTTCGT